>CAYZXM010000001.1:0-88389 GCA_964482455.1 uncultured Treponema sp.
ACGACCTTTCCAATTTGGATTTTTCTGCAATTCGTGCATTGTATCTGCCATATTTTTACCTCTGATAAAAGCTGTGTTTTACTAAATTTTACAGTTTTTCCTAAATATTTACAATCTTACAGATTTTTTACGGATTCTTTTTAATTCTCAATTAAATTCGAGTTTTGTAGCAAATAGATAAAAGCGAAAGCTTGAGCACAACCATCTGAGCAAATTGGAAAGCCGCTGATAGCGTTTTTTTTTTGCAATTTTTTTCTAAACTCGAAGTTTAAGCTTAACACTTGTAGAAATTATTTTTTTCTGTAAAATCAAAGTAATGAAAGTCAGTCACATTATTTTTGATTTAGATAACACGCTTTATTCCTGCAACAGCAGAATGGATACAGGAATTTCAGAAAGAATGATGGAATGTGTTATGAAATTCTTTAACTGTTCAAAAGAAGAAGCAATAAAGATTCGTAAAAGTAAAATTCAAAACTTTTCTACAACGCTTGAATGGCTAGAAAGCGAAGGCTTAAAAGACGTAGAAGGTTTTATTTCTTACGTTCACCCTGCAAACGAAGCAGACGAAATTGAAGAAGACCCGCTTCTTCGCCCATTTTTGCAGTCTATAAATATTCCAAAAATAATATGCACTAACTCTCCGCTTGAACACGCCGAGCGGGTTTTAAATAAATTAAATGTAAAAGATTTATTTTCTTGTATTTGCGATATAAGAGATTTTAATTTTCGTGGAAAGCCCTACCCTTCTGCATTCAAAAAAGCATTGGAAAAAGCCGACGGAACGCTTGAAGACACAATCTTTGTTGATGATATGGTTAAATACACAGACGGTTGGGAAGCTCTTGGCGGAACAGCAGTTCTTGTTGGAGATAAAAACGGGCATCATTTAAACCCGAATGCTTGTGCAAAAAATACAGAACCACCACTTCATCAAGGAAAAACTTATAAAATTAAAAATATTTACGAACTTAAAAACCTTTTAACTTTTCTTAGTGAACAGTGAAATAAACGATTCCCATATTTTTTTTATAAAAAGAAAAAATCTTCGCATTACACTTGGATTTCTTAGTTTTTCAAGTCTTTTATAGCCTTCTATCAGTTCGTTTTTTGTAAATTCTTTGCGCTGGTTATTTTCTTCAAGTTCCATTTCAAGTTCATCAATTTCACTTAAATTGTTTTGAATTACAGCGTTTATGTTTGTCCAGCCTAATTGTTTTGCTGCCTGAAGTCTGCGTTCGCCTGCTATAAGTTCATATTTTGAATTAAGTGTTATCGGATTTAAAAGCCCATAAGTTCGTAAACTGTTTTTTAATGCTTCAAGGTCTCCTAAATCTTTTCGTACTCGTTTTTTAATTTTTATATCATTAATATTTACAAGCATTTTTTCTATTCCATAAGATAATTATAATCTGGGAATGATTCAAGTTCTTCTTGCAAAGGTTCCTGAACAGTTTTTTTATTCTGCGTTGAACTGTTTTGATTCAATGTTGCATTTACATTTTTGTCATTTAAGAAATCAAGATTTAATGTAAGCGGAGAAACATCGTATGTTACAATTCGCCTTTGTCCTGACTGATACATTTCATTCTTTAAGCGTTCAATTCCAATAACAGATGCTCTTGCTCCTCTTCCGCCGTGAACAGGGCATATTTCTGTTGGTTGCGTTCCAGAAAGGAACCATATTGATTTTACATGACTTCCACATTCTGGTGTTGGAATTTTTCCGCTTACAGAACAAACTGTTGCCTGGAATACGCCTTCTGCTGGGCGTGGAAAGTCTTTTTCTGGTAATCCACGATGAATTTCACGCATATAATCGCCCCATGCAAAACCTGCAAGTGTTGCACCAGTAATTCTAAGACCAAGCGACTGACCTGGTTTATCAAAACCAAACCAGAATGCAGAAGTGTTGTACGGCGTAAAGCCAACTGTCCATGCATCTGCCCAGTTCTGTGTTGTACCGGTTTTTCCTGCTGCGTGAATTGAATATTTTTTGCCTTTTTCGTCTTTAAAATCAAACTTCCAGCTTTGTGCGTGCAAAGTACCTGGACCTGAAACTGTTTCTTCCAGCATTTTTTCCATTACAAATGCAGTTTGTGGCGAAAGCACCTGATATGCTTCGCCTTTGGCTTTTTGTGCTTCTCTTATTTCGCGTTCAGGATTTAATATTACGTTCCCATTTCTATCTTCTACGGTGCGTATTGCCATTGGTGTAATTTCTTTTCCGCTTGAAGCAATAATTGAAAATGCTCTTGCCATTTCAACAGGACGAACAGAACATACACCAAGACCAATAGGATAACCTGGAACAAATGCTCTTGAAGGTAGTTCATCTTTAGAAATACCCAAAAGTGATACTGCTCTGTTTATTGCCGCAGAAAAACCGATTCCATCAAGAACTTTAAGCGAAGGTACGTTCATAGAACGGCACAAAGCATACCAAACAAGAACATCGCCTTCCCATTCGCCTTTAAAGTTCTGCGGTATATATGGTTTTCCGTCTGCTGTATGGAAAACTACCGGCGTATCAGAAATTGGTGTTGCCGGAGTAAACTTTTTTGAATCAATTGCTTCTGTATAATAAAGCGGCTTAAATGTTGAACCTGGCTGAACTCGTGCCTGAACTGCACGTATAAACTGATTTTCCTGATCAAACTTAGAACCGCCAACTAATGCTGTTATGTAGCCAGTTGTATTTTCAAGAGAAATCATTGTTCCTTCAATCGTTGTTTTTTCGCTTTCTTTTTTAGAAATTGCATTTGCTCTGTTTATAACGCCAACTTTAAGAGTATCAATTCCTGTCATCATAGAAACAACATCAAGAACAGGGTTTATTCTGTTAGAATATGCAGATTTTGCAACAACTTCGGAACGCTGCTCGCTTACTTTTATTGCTGGTAAATTAAACAAAAGAGAAACAAGTTCTGTCATCGGAACATATGTACTGAATGCAACGCCGCTTTTTGCGTTTTTTTCTTCCTGATAACGTCTGTTTGCTTCTGGAATGTATTTATCCATAACTTTTTGTGCTGCAGCCTGATGTTTTAAGTTTAAAGTTGTGTTTACTGTAAAACCGCTTGTATAAATACTTTGTGAACCGTAAATAAGGTTTCCAAGTTCGCGTCTTACATATTCACTAAACCAAGGTGCTTTATCATCACGCAGCATATATGCAGAAGAACTTGTTCGCGTATAGTCAAAAGTGCTCCAAAAGTCATCAAAAGAATCTTTTGCTTCATCTTTTGTTATGTAATTAAGGCTTACCATGCTGTTAAGAACATCTTTCTGCCTATCCATTGCACGATTAGGATGATCAAAAGGATTATAGAACGCTGGATTAGAAAGTTGAATTACAAGAATTGCGGCTTCTGCCGGAGTTATTTCCTGTGCAGAGTGGCCAAAATAATATTTTGAAGCTGCGTTTACGCCATAAGTTCCGCCGCCAAAATATATTTTATTCAAATAGAGTTCAAGGATTTCGTTTTTAGAATATCTCCTTTCCATTTGAATTGCCCACCACAATTCTTTTATTTTTCGGGTAATAGACATTTCTGAACGGTCGCAATATAAAGTTCCTGCAATCTGCTGAGTTAGAGTTGAACCACCGCCTAAAGAACGGCCAGTAAGTTTACCTACAACAGCACGCATAACGGCCTTAAAACTAAACCCATGATGCTTATAAAAAATCCTGTCTTCGCGAGTAAGCAAAGCATCTATCATATGCTGAGGAAGTTTATTAAGGCTGATTATTTCACGTTTTTCATCAGAAGAAAATTCAGTAATAAGTTCGCCGTTAATGTCTAAAAGTTTTGTAGGAAGAGCGGTATCAAATGAAGATATATATTCAGTGTTTTCAATGTTCTTTGTTTCACTAAGCCCAAAGCCTAAAAGCGAACCAATAAAAATGGCGGCAGCAAAAAGAATGCCCACCCAAATATATGTGGACTTGCGGATTTCATTCATTCTTATATTGTAAAAAAATAAGGTTATTTATTCAATGCAAAAAAAACATTGTTAAAAAGAAACGGCCCGGTTAGAGCCGGGCCTGCCCATCAGGCAACCAGGGGCATGGGTGGGAGGGGAAATATGCCCCTGGTATTTATATTATCGCATTGCCACTGCAAAAACTTGAACCTTTTTTTGATTTTTTAGTTCAATTTATTCTTCTACAATTTCAAGGTCTACCATAAGGTTTGCAGAATAAGATTTTCCTTTTTCTACTAAAATTGACCTTACAACTTCATAACTTCCGATTTTGCATTTTATTATGTGTTCGCCTTCTTTAATTTCAAATTCTTTTCCAGTTGCGTTAAGTTTTTCATCATCAATATAAACTTCAGAATTTTCAGGTGCGGTTACAGTAAGGGTTGGAGTAAGACTTTTTAAGTTTACAGTAATTTCAGAAGTTTTTGCCTGTTCAACATAAAACGAGCGAACTTCATTTCTGAATGTTTCCGACTGAACGCTTATATTATGTTTTCCACACGAAAGAAGAACTTTTCCATTCCTAAAATCTGCTGTTTCATCATCAATAAAAACTTCGTATTCTGAACTATTAAGCAGATTTCCTTCAGGATTTAAAACAGAAAGAGAAAGACATCCTTTGTTTATTAAAACAGGTTTTACTAAAACCGTAAGTTTTGCTTCATATGTTTCATCAGGAACGCCTTTCATTGCCGGCTGAAAGCGGATAAATGCATAACCTGAAGAAACATTCGGAATAACATCAACTTTAGAAACATACGAGTTTTCTTTTATTGAAGTTTCCTTTTTTAATGGAATCTGCACTATCCAGTTCAACTTTGCAGGAAGCGGAACTACAAAAATTCTGTTTCCTGAATAATCAATGGAAGAAATGTCTGGTGTTGGCTTTATGTCATTATAAAGTGAAAATGCTACTGAATCACGCCAGTCTGCAACTATCTGCGGAATCTTTACTTTTAATTCAAAACCTTCAATAAATGTCATATCCTGCGGCATAAAAACTGCAACACTTTCGTTTATTCCGACATTCATAATTTCCTCTTCTGCCACAGACGGAGAAAGTGTTGCTATATGAACTTTTCCTACTCTGAAAGATTCTGCAAAAAAAGAGAAAGAAATAATTTGAAAGAAAAGCAGAAAAAATACTGCTCTTACATAACTACCCATAAAAAGACCTTAAAACGAAAAAAAATCAGCAGGATCAGAAGCAACTCCATTCTGTCTGACTTCAAAATGTAAATGCGGCCCGGTAACAGAGCCTGTACTGCCGGTAAAACCAATTAAATCGCCAGTACGCACAAAATCGCCTTTTTTTACATTGATTTTTGAAAGATGTGCATACACAGTAGAAAGACCATTTTCATGTAAAAGTACAATGTAATTTCCAAAAATGGAATCCATATAAGCAACAAACGAAACCTTTCCATTTTTACAGGCAAAAACATGTGTTCCTTCTTTTGCCGCAAAATCAACCCCATTGTGATTTTTCCATTTTTTATATATCGGGCTGTTACGCATACCAAAACTAGAAGTAACCCGTATATTTTCAAGCGGAGGCCGCATTGCAGAATCAAGAAAAAAAGCACGTTCCGACGCAGAAAATCTTTTATCTTTAAGAAAGTAAAATTTCCTGCCGTTTAAATAATAACACAGATTAAAAGAGTTTGCCACAAATCCTTTTGTTTCGCTGTAAATTAAATTTTCAACAAAAGAAGAAGGTTTTTCCGAAACAAATATACCTTTTACAACTGGAAGAATTATTTTTTTTCCATCAATTTTTTCTGAAATGCTGGAAATTGAATTAAGAGTTGCAATTGTATCATAAGGAATCGAACTTGCTGCACTTACAGAAAATAAATCTTCGCTTTTTTTTGGAACATAAAGATAAAATTCCATTTCGATTTTATCAGAATTAAGGCTGTCAAAAGATTTTTTTTCATTATACATAACTGTTCTTTCAAACTGTTTAAATATTACATCAGTAGAAGAAAGTTTTTTTATTTCTGGAAGATTATTTTCGTTTATATAAAAGATATTTTCGTTTGAAAATACAGGGCTGACCTTTCCAATAATTCCAATAAAAATAAAGAATTGTAAAAAAGTAAAAAATATTCGCCTTGTTACCATAACGAACATTAAAACACATTTTAAAATAAAAAACAGACTTTCAGATGCTAAAAAATCTAAAAGTCTGCTTTTTACAAAATCTGCAAATTGTTATTCAGAAATAGCTTCTGCCGGACAAGTAGCAGCACAAGAGCCGCAGCTAATGCAAGTTTCAGCATTTATAGTTCTTTTTCCGTTTGCTTCAGAAATTGCTTCAACAGGACAATCCGGTTCGCAAGCACCGCAGTTAACACATTTTTCAGAATCTACTTTGTAAGCCATAGTCGTTCTCCTTACAGCTAAAATAAAGTTTTTAAAATATTACTTCACGAAAAACGATTTTTCAACAAACTAAGGTTCGCACTGGCTAACGTCTTATTTAATAATTCTTTGTTATGGACTTTTTTTTTCTATTGGTTCAATATAAAAATATGAAAAAAGAAACCCTTGCAAAATTAATAGATCATACCCAGCTTTCTCAAACTGCTGGTATAAAAGAAATTTCCAGACTTTGTGCCGAAGCAAAAAACTTTAATTTTATGTCTGTGTGTGTAAATCCCCTTTTTGTTCCTTTGTGTAAAAGTGAATTAGAAAATTCTAATGTAAAAATATGTACTGTAGTTGGCTTTCCTTTGGGGGCGACTACAACCGAAAATAAAGCAAATGAAGCGGTATCTGCAATTTTAAACGGTGCCGACGAAATTGATATGGTTATAAATGTTGGTTCTGCATTGGAATGTCGTTTTTCTTCGATTGAACTTGATGTTGCCGGCGTTGTTCAAGCCATAAGAGATGTTGAAAAGAAAATTTCAAAAAAGATAATTATAAAAGTAATTCTTGAAACTTGCTTTTTACCTGATGAAACAATCGTTACCTGCTGTCAATGCGTTGTTCGCTCTGGTGCTGATTTTGTAAAAACATCAACTGGTTTTGCAAATCCAAAGGATCCTATTGGAAACTTTCTTCCAAACGGTGCATCTACTCATCATGTAGAACTTATGCGAAAAGCTGTAGGAAAAGATTTCGGCGTAAAAGCATCGGGCGGAATAAGAAACGCAAAAAAAGCAGCAGAAATGATTATCGCTGGAGCAAACAGAATCGGAACTTCTAGCAGCGTACAGATAATTGCAAATTGGGATGAATCTTTAAAAATTCCTGGCTGGGACGACTAATCTTTATCTTTTTTTGTTTTAAACCACAAAAGACGATTTTCGTACATAGCACAATCAATTTTATTTTGTTCGTAAAGATAACAAAGATAAGAGCGGATTGTGCTTCCGATTAAAAGGTATTGCGGCGTTCTAAGTTTTATGCCGTTCATATCGGCTACGCTTTTTAAGATTTCTGCAAATGGCAATTTTTTTTCATTATCAAGAGAATGTAGAATGCTTGATTCAGTAGAAAGTATTGCAATTTCATTCATTTCGACCATTGAATTAATTTCTGTGCAAAGTTCGCCATGGCTTGGAACATAAAAGTTAAAATTCGTTTTGTTTAATTTTTCTAATGTTTGCTTAAACAAACTTAGGTCTAAAAGATAAGAAATCCAATATTTTAAAATGTGGTTACGGCCAAAGACTGCGTCTCCCGGAAAAAATACAGTTTCGCCTTTTTCGCTTGTAAAAAGAACGCCAATCATACAAAGATAATGACCAGGAAGATTTATAAAAGTTAGTTTTCCAGAATCTTTAAGAATTATTTCTGATTTTTCATCGATTATTTTATTTGCACTGGAAGGTTTTGCAACATAATAACTTGACTGAAGGTGCATAAGCGGAACTGAACCGCACGTTATAACCGACTGTAAAAGCGGATTTTCAAGGCCAAAAGATTCAAAACGAGTACACCAGATTTCGCAGCTAGTTTTTTGAACAAAAAAAGCATTCCCACCAGAATGATCTGCATGAGAATGCGTATTTATTATTGCAACAAGATTAAAACCACCTTCTTCTGCTGGAAAAAGAGCACACAATTCATCATAAATCCTTTGTGCGTCCTGGCTATCCCCACCAGAATCAATAAGATAAACATCTTTTACATTCGCTTTTCCCTTTGTGGTAATTACACCAACGTTCGTAGAGCCAGGAATGTAAAAAACGTTATCAATAATTTTTTTGGCAGTCATTAAAAATTAAGCTTTTCCCGCATTATCTTTTTTGCTTTAGCTTCATCGTCTACCATAAGAATTGGCTGACCTGTAGCATCAAGGGCATCACGCCAAAGTGCTCCTTCTGGGTCAACAAAATTACGGCTGGCAATTGCCATTTTTGTAGGAATATAAACGAACTTATCATGTACAAGACCTACAACTATTTTTGTTTTTCCAGCCATTGCAGCATGAACGGCGTTATTTCCAAGACGTTCACAGTAAACAGAATCTGAAGCAATTGTAACAGCAGAACGAATCTGATAGCTAGGATCGCAATATTTTAAGTCAACTGGAATATTCTTTTTTGCAAAATAAGTTTTTATTGCATCACGAAGGAAAATACCAATATCTGCAAGTTTTTTATTACCAGAAGCATCTGTTTCATTATTAGAAGCAAAAAGTTCCTGACCGGCACCTTCTGCAACAACAACAACTGCATGCTGATGTTCTTTAAGTCGTTTTTCAAGATTTGGAAGAAAGCCATTCTTTCCTTCAAGATCAAAAGGAATTTCCGGAATAAGACAGAAATTAGTTTCATGGGAAGCAAGGGATGCATATGTTGCAATAAAGCCTGATTCGCGGCCCATAAGTTTTACAAGTGCGATACAGTTTGGCTGGGAACGAGCTTCCATATGCATAGAGGCAATTGCTTCTTTTGCCTGCTGAACGGCTGTTTCAAAACCAAATGAATGATCAATAAGAAGAAAATCGTTATCTACTGTTTTTGGAATTCCTACAACAACGCAATTAAGTCCACGTTTTTGAACTTCTTCTGCCATAGTTAAAGCACCATGCTGTGTACCGTCACCACCAATAACGAACATCATATTAATTCCAAGACGTTCAATTGTATCAACACCGTCTGTAGGAATGCGGTCTCCACCGCCACGGCTTGTTCCAATAAAAGAACCGCCTATTTTATGAATTTCGTCTACTACATCAGGGGTAAGACGCATTGGTTCAAGGTTTGAATCCTTAAAAAGTCCACGATAACCATAGCGGAAACCTAAAATATCACGAACACCATAACGATTCCAAAGACATCGAACTACCGCACGAATAACATCATTTAAACCTGGACAAAGACCACCGCAAGTACAAATTCCGGCTTTTACCGTTTTAGGATCAAAATATATTTTTTCACGAGGTCCGGCTTTTTGCAAAAGATTTGTTTTATCTACGGAATTAGGTTCATCGGTGGTAAAAACATTTATTCTGTTTCGTACATAAGAATCATCACGTACGTAATTCGCACATGCATCGCCTACAACTGTTGAAAGCTGTATTGGTGAATCATATTTACAAGGTCCTAACTGTTCTACTGTAAAATCATAATCTTGTGCCTTATACATTTTTACTCCTAAAAACAACACTTTTCTATTTAAAAATTAGCGTATCAAGATAAGATATACATATTTATAATTTTTTTCAATCATTTTTTTATATTGTTTTTTACTATAAAAAGTAATCATTTTCTTGACCACAAATGATTATACCCTTATTTTTAAATGTGAATCTTAATCGGATATATTCTGGAGGAAAAATGAAAACTTATAAAAAACTTTCTGCTGTTCTAATTGGATTTTTAATTTGTACATTCCTATCTTCATGCAATATCTACAATAATATTGTTGAACTTGATGAACAGGTTTCTTCTCAATGGGCACAGGTAGAAAATCAATATCAAAGAAGATACGACCTTATTCCAAATCTTGTTTCTACGGTAAAAGCGGCTGCAAGTCACGAAACGGAACTTTACACTCAAATTGCAGAAGCAAGGTCAAAAGCTGGTGGAACGGTAACTCTTGATTCTTCAATTCTTGAAGATGAAGAAAAGTTTAAGGAATTTCAGAAAGTTCAAGATTCTCTTGGCGGAGCATTACAAAGACTTCTTTCTGTAACAGAAAACTATCCAGAATTAAAAACAAACGAAAACTTTCTTTCTTTGCAGGACGAACTTGAAGGAACAGAAAATCGCATTTCCGTTGAAAGAAAACGCTATAACGATGTAGCACAAAAATACAATTCAACCATCAGAAAATGGCCGAGCGTTGTTATTGCAGGAAAAATGGGTTTTAAAGCAAAAGCATATTTTTCGGCAAGTACACAGGCAAGTCAGGCTCCAGTAGTAAGTTTTTAGGATTTATTTTTAGGTTTTATATGACAACAAAAAATCTTTTAAAAAAAATTAAACTTTCAGACGACGACCTTTTAGAAATTCAAAATGCGGTAAAAAAGGCAGAAGAAAAAACAAGCGGCGAAATTGCTTTGGCATTAACTGCAGAAAGCGATCATTATTCGTTTTGGGAACTACTTTCTTCTATTTATTTTGCAGCGTTTGTTTTTATTATGATTCTTCCTTTTGCTACAAAAATTTCTGCCGTTTATGACAGATTCTTTTGGGAATGTCCTGAATGGTTTCTTCCGGCATTTTACGGTCTTGCAACTTTGATTTTAATTGTTTTTGGTTTTTATTTTTCTAACATCCCATTCATTGATAGAATCGTAATTCCAAAAGACGTTAAAAGTTCTACTGTAAAAAACCGTGCATTCAGACATTTTGCAGAAAGTGGAATTTACGAAACAGAAGGTCATTCCGGTATTCTTATTTTTGTTTCATACCTTGAACGCCAAGTTCGCATTATTTGCGATTCTGGCATAGCAAAAAAGATTCCGCAGGATTTGTGGAACATTATTGCAGACGACCTTGCCGGCGGAATAAAAAGTGGTAACACAAAAGAAGGTTTTTTGCGTGCAATAGAAAAATGCGGTGAACTTTTAACTGAACATTTTCCTTGTACTAAAGAAAATCCGAACGAACTTCCAGATGGACTTGTAATACTAGAAAATTAAGGAGTTTACAAATTTATGATTTTTACAAAAACTACATCTTTTTTTAAGCACTTTATTTTTTTTGTACTCTATTTTGTTTTTTCTTCGTTTAATTTTTTTGCATTGGAAGTTCCTGCTCTTACCGGACGTGTTGTTGATAACGCTGGAATTATTTTGGCAGAAGATAAGAATGAAATTAACTCTTACCTTGAAAATCTTGAAAAATCGACTGGTATTCAAGTTGTAGTTCTTACAATAAAAACGCTTGAAAATGAATCCCTTGAAGATTATTCGCTGAAAGTTGCAGAAAAATGGGGTCTTGGTAAAAAAGACAAAGACAACGGCGTGCTGCTTTTGGTAAGCCTTGAAGAGCGAAAAGCCCGCATTGAAACTGGTTACGGTCTTGAAGGAACATTAACTGATACAAAATGCGGTTTAATTTTAAGAAATGTTATGTTTCCAAGTTTTAGGAACGGAAATTATTCCAAAGGGATTTTAGAAGGGATAAAAAACATTTCGGGCTTATTTTTAAATGACGAATCGCTTGTTTCGGAAAATGTTTTAAATGAAGATACAGAAGACAGTTCTGCTGGTATGAGCATTTTATTTGGTCTTTTTTGGGTTTTCGGCTGGTTCGTGCTTTTTTCGTGCATTGCAAGCGGAAAAAAGAATCACTTTTTGCCGTGGGTAATTTTTACAAGTGCATACCAGGCTTCGCACAAGTCTAGCCATTCAACTGATTGGGGAAATAATTTTTCTTCAGGTCATTCATCCTTTGGCGGTAGTCACGGTGGTGGCTTTAGTGGCGGTGGCGGACACTTTGGCGGTGGCGGAGCGTCAGGAAGGTGGTAAAAAACTAGTGATAATACAAAAAAAAACGCCGTAGGCTTTTTTTTAAGACCGACGGCGTTTTTTTTGTTAGGAAACTTATAACTTAAAGAGAGTTAATAAGATACTGTTTTAATACAGATTTCCAAGAAAAGTCTTTAAGCGTGTCTGATACATCTGAATAACTAGAACTCAATAATGGCTCAGGTGCAGCAGGAAGTTCATACTGTGTATCTGCATTATGTAAGTCATTATTAAAAATGTAAGCAGCTTTCCAAACCAACTTAGAACCTTTCACCTTTGATGTTTCTGTATTTTCACCGTCGCTAACTTCTGTATCAGAATCTTTTGCAAAAGTTTTTGTTACATATGTTGACTTTGATAATCCATTCAAAATTGAACCAGTGATTGTTGAGTCATCTGCATTAGGATTTCCCCAAACAACAATTGTAATACCAGCTTTTAATTTAGTTCCTGCAGGAAGATTTTTAGAACCACTTGTACTTTCTGGAACTGTATAATCTTCATCACAATAAATTGCAGCAAGATAACCAACAGTCACCTTGTTATTTTCTGCATCAGTCTTTGTAATTGGAGCTTCACACCAAGTATTGCTCGGACCAAAAAAATCATCATCTTCTTCCGAACATCCCGTAAACATCATTCCACCCATAAGGGTAATTGCTGAAAGTAAAATTGTAAAAATCTTTTTCATATTGACTCCTTAATCTTCTTTGTACAAGGAAAATTAAATTTTGCACCATTATATAACAGAATTTCAGTTTTTCAAGATTCTATTTTATAAAATTTATTTTCAAACAGAATTAAAATCACTATTATATTTGTATGAAACTATATTCTAAAAGTCAGTTAATAAAAATTTGTGTAACAGGAATGATTCTTGCGTCCGTTGTAGCGTCTTTTATTACGGCAGCGTCTTTAAAAAAAGGCGAAACGACCGCTGTTTCTCCTAAAAATACTATAAAAGAAGAAGATGACACTTTTACTCTTCTTCAATCTGATGCAGAAAAAAAAGACGAAAACTCAACAACTTACACAGTTTCTTCTGATGAAGCAAATTACACTCAAGACGAAAAACAGAATATATACGTTTATCAAAAATATGCACCCGGCGTTGTAAACATTAACACGCAGATTGCCGGCGTAAACTGGTTTTTAGAGCCTGTAGTTCAAGATGGCGGAAGTGGTTCTGGCTCGATAATCGATAAACGCGGCTACGTTTTAACAAATGGACACGTTGTAAAGGGAGCGTCAAAAATCTACGTTTCGCTTTCTGACGGCACACAATACGAAGCAAAAATTGTAGGTCAGGATAGAGATTCAGACCTTACCATAATCAAGTTTGACCCACCGGAAGGACTTGTACTACAAACAATCAGTTTTGGAAATTCAAAAAACTTAAAAGTTGGTCAAAAAGTTATTGCAATCGGAAATCCTTACGGTTTTAACCGAACAATGACAACTGGGATAGTTTCTGCTTTAGGTCGCCCGGTAAAAAATCCAAATACTCAAAGAATTATCCGCGATATGATTCAAACTGATACTGCAATAAACCCGGGAAATTCCGGCGGTCCGCTGTTAGACACAGAAGGAAAAATGATTGGCGTAAACACAATGATTTACTCATCTTCCGGTTCTTCTGCCGGCATTGGTTTTGCCGTTCCTGCTGAAACCGCCGTACGAGTTGTAAGCGACCTTCTAAAATATGGAAAAGTTCGCCGCGGTCAGATGGATGTAACGCTTGTGCAGTTGAACAATACTATTGCAAACTATGCAAACCTTGACATTTCATCAGGACTTCTTGTTTCTAGAACGCAAAAAGGCGGAAATGCCGAAAAAGCTGGAATAATTCAAGGAACTCAGGCGGTTCGTTACGGTTATAATCAAAATATAATTTATCTTGGCGGAGACGTAATTACTAAAATTGATGAAATAAGTATTGCGTCTTACACAGATTATTACTCTGCCCTTGAAAGCAAAAAACCAGGAGATAGCGTTACAGTAACAGTTCACCGAAACGGAAAAGACAGAACAGTTAAAGTAATTCTTTCAGAAGATGACTCTGCAATATAAACTTTGGCAGTTTTTCAAGTAACTTTTTAAATATTTATATGAGAAAATTTGTAGTAGAATCCCCTTTTGAACCAAGTGGAGACCAGAGACAAGCAATAGAAAAACTTAGCGAAGGTTTTTTACGCGGCGATAAAGCACAAACATTAAAAGGCGTTACTGGCAGCGGAAAAACTTTTACAATGGCAAAAATCATTGAAAAAGTTCAACGCCCAACATTAATCATAAGCCACAATAAAACTCTTTCTGCACAACTTTATAGGGAATTTAAATCATTTTTTCCGCATAATGCAGTTGAATATTTTGTTTCCTACTACGATTATTACCAGCCGGAAGCGTACGTTCCAGCCCGCGACCTTTACATTGAAAA
Organism: uncultured Treponema sp.; assembly: GCA_964482455.1. Classification (GTDB taxonomy): domain Bacteria; phylum Spirochaetota; class Spirochaetia; order Treponematales; family Treponemataceae; genus Treponema_D. The sequence continues at coordinate 14,364 of CAYZXM010000001.1, forward strand.
AGACGCAGCAATCAACAAAGAAATTGACCGAATGAAAATGGCGGCAACCTATTCCCTTATGGAAAGGCGAGATGTTATCGTAATTGCAACAGTTTCCTGCATTTATGGTTTAGGAATGCCTGAACTTTATAAAAGTATGCGGCTTCACATAGAAAAAGGCAAAACGTTAGACCTTCACAAACTTGCGTTAGACCTTTCGCACATTCAATACACAAGAAATGATATGATTCTTGAAAGAGGAACTTTTAGACTTCATGGCGATGTAATAGAAATTTTTCCACCGTATATGGAAATTGACGAAGCCTACAGAATCGAACTTGACTGGGACGAAGTTTCAAGAATCAGGCGTTTTAACGTTCTTAACGGAAACACAACCGAAGAACTTGACGAAACAACAATATATCCGGCAAAAAACTTTGTAGTTCCGCAAGACCAACTGGAAGCAGCAACAGACCGAATTCAAAATGAACTAAAAGATCGCCTTGAAGTTTTAAACGCACAGCATAAACTTTTAGAAGCCGAAAGACTAAAAACTCGTGTAACATACGATATAGAAATGATGAAAGAAATGGGCTACTGCTCTGGAATAGAAAATTATTCTGCTCCAATTGCAAACAGAGCACCAGGCGAGCCGCCGGCTACACTTCTTCATTATTTTCCTTCTGATTTTTTATGTATGATAGACGAAGCACATATTTCCGTTCCACAAATTGGTGCAATGTACGAAGGAGACCGCAGCCGAAAGCAAAATCTTGTTGATTTTGGGTTTAGACTTCCAAGTGCTTTGGATAACCGCCCGTTAAAGTTTGACGAATTTTCTAAAATGCTGAACCAAGTTATTTATGTAACCGCCACTCCACGCGAACAGGAAATAAAACAGTCAACCCAAGTTGTAGAACAACTTATCAGACCAACAGGACTTTTAGACCCAATAGTAGAAGTAAGACCGAGCGAAGGGCAAATGGAAGACATTTACAAGGAAATTAAAGACCGAATAAAAAAGAATGAAAGAAGTCTTGTTCTTACCCTTACAAAAAAAATGGCAGAAGACCTTACCTCTTACCTTACAGACCTTGATTTAAAAGCAAAATACATTCATTCAGAAATTGACACATTTGAGCGTGTAGAAATCTTAAAATCTTTGCGTGCAGGCGAAATTGACGTTTTAATTGGAATTAACCTTTTACGCGAAGGAATTGACCTTCCGGAAGTTTCATTTATTGCCCTTTTAGATGCCGATAAAATTGGTTTTTTACGTTCAACAACTTCACTCATTCAGATTATAGGACGAGCCGCCCGTAACGCAGAAGGAAAAGTCGTAATGTACGCCGACAGAATGAGCAAAGATATGAAAGAAGCAATTGAAGAAACACAGCATCGGCGAAAAATTCAGGAAGAATATAACAAACAGCACGGAATTACCCCTAAAACAATAAAAAAGGAAATTACCGACATTCTAGAACACCAAAAAGAAGAAGCAGAAGAAAATGCAAAAATCACAGTTGAAACATTAAAAAGCACTGCAAATCTTTTTGATAAAAAACAGCGGACAAAGTTAATTAATGCCTTAAAACAGGAAATGAGCGACTGTGCCGACAGAATGGAATACGAACAAGCCGCCGCTTATAGAGACCAAATAAAAGAAATTGAAAATCAATATGGAAAATAACATTTTAAGATTTTTCTGCAACATTTTAATTATTTTTCAGTCTAACTATGTAATAAAATAAAAAACGAGGAATAATATGGTTGTTATTGGTAGTAATGATATAAGTTCAAGTGCGGCACAAGTAATAATTACACTTTTTCCTATTGTAGCAATTACACTATGTGCTCTTATTATATTCTTTTATATTTTATGGAAGCACCACGAAACAAAACTACAAATTAAACTAGGAACATTCCAGCCTAGTAAATTTAATCTTGCAGCATTTTCGCTGCTTACAGGTCTTTTACTGACTGGAATCGGGCTTGCCCTTACGGCAGTATTTGCAATCATAAACGGATTTTCGTATTCACTTCTTGCAGGTCTTATTCCAATGATGATTGGCATTTGCTTTCTTATATTCTTTAAGATAAATCCAGATTTTCATAAAAAAGACTAAACTTTGGTTTAATTTTTAAATGCTTGAACAGTTAGAACGTGAACGCATAAAAAGACGCGATTTTCATCTTGTAAAATGTGTTCTTTCTGGTAACAAAGATGCTTTTTCTCGCTTAATGATGTTATATAAAAACAAAATCTTTTATTTTGGAAAAAGTTTTTTTCATAACGACAGCGACTCAGAAGATTTTGTTCAGGACGTATTTATTAAAGTTTACACTCACCTTTCAACATTTAAAGGAAATTCAATGTTTTCAACCTGGCTTATGAAAATCGCCTGGACAACGGCAATTAATTCTTCTAAAAAGATAAAACAGAATATTTCGATAGAAGATGAAACAATAATTCCAGATTCAAGTTTTGTAATGCCAGAAGAAATCCAACTTAGAAAAATAACTCAAAACGCCATTCACGAAGCAATCAGTGAATTACCAGAAAAATACAAAATCTGTGTAGAAATGTATTTTTACTACGACATTCCATATCAGGAAATAAGCGAAATTACAGATTTTCCGCTTAATACAATAAAATCGCATATTTTTAGGGCAAAGAAAATTCTTAAAACAAAACTGGAGGACTACAATGAAAAATGAAAAATGTGAAGAAATCTTAAACGAGTATCTTATGCTTGATAAAGGCGAACGCGTTCCTTTTAAACTTTCTATACATCTTATGTTTTGTAAAAAATGCAGGGAACAGATAAAACTTTTAAAACTTGCAGAAAAGAAACTTGCAAGTCCTCTTAAAATAACAGCCCCTGTAACAGATGATTCAATTCAAAAGGTTCTTTTAAAACTTAATATTGAACAAAAAGATAGGTTTTACAAACCGTTCCCAATTGCCGGCTGGATTATAAGCGGACTTTTAATTTTAGCACTGCTTTTTACTCCATACCTAACTTTAAACGAAATGAAAAACAATTATTTTTCTCTTTATTATGCATTTATAATTGCTACCTGCGTAACAATTTACTGTGCAGCGTTTGTGTGGAGCCATATGGATCTTTTTGTAAAAAAATTGATGACTGTAATAAAATCAATCTCTTAAAAATAATCTTAAACAATTACTTCCAAAGACTTGCTGGATTTACAGTTTTTCCAAATTTGTAAACAGTAAAGTGAAGGTGCGGTCCTGTACTTAAACCTGTACTTCCTACAAGTCCGATTCTTGTACCAGAATCTACCCATTTTCCGCGTACTGTAAGTTGCTTTGAAAGATGTCCGTACAATGTTTTATACCCAGAATGATGTGTAATGATAATGTAATTTCCGTAAATATTATTGTATCCAACAGATGTTACAGTTCCGCCAAGTGCCGCATAAACAGGAGTTCCCTGCGGACAAGCCATATCAACACCAGAATGGTAAGACCTTTTACCGCTAAATGGTGAACTTCGCCAGCCATAATACGAAGAAAGATAATATCGCGAATGAACAGGCTTGTGAAAAAGATCTCCGTTAATTTCCTGCCTTGTAACCCAATCAAGAAGAGCGTCAGGAGCAAAAATCGTTTGCCCGGCAAGCAAAGACTGTTCACAAGAAATATTATTTACTCGGGCAAGTTTTTCTGCACTTATTTCATATTTTTCTGCAATTGTTTTTGCAGTTTCGCCATCTTTTTTTACAGTATAAACAATTCCTGGCATAGAAGGAATCTTTAAAATCTGACCAATCTGAATAAGCCTTGACTGGTGAATATTATTAACGCTAATAATTGTATCCTGCGTAATATTAAATTTATCCGCAATAAAACCAATCATATCGCCTTTTTGAACTCGATATGTTGTATAGCATAATTCAAGATTTTGATTGTAAGACGAATCTTCGTTTAATACAGCAGAAGCCGCATCAAGACTGTCTGATTCTGCATCGGTTTCTGCAAAATTAAGTGAAGAATCTTCCAACACTTCAGGCACTAAATCATTTTGAATCGAAGTTTCTTCTATATATTCTGTCGGACTGGACGCTTCAAAACCACCGACGCCTTTTTCAAAATTAAACTTAGAAGAAGCATACAAAACGCCCCAGGAAAGCAAAAGCCCGCCAGAAAAAGCAATAATGCCATGAAAAACAATCTTTTTTATTCTAGAATCAAAAATTCTGTTATATATATGTTGCAATCGCATAATCAATGTTATCTTTTTATAGTTTTCGTATTTTTTCATATTTTATCACCTATTTGCGAGAAACTCCAACAAGAAATGTTTCAAACGATTCTGCTCGGCATGCTTCCGGCTTAAAACCTTTTGCAGTTACAAAAAGTTCTCTCATTAATTTAAGAAACTTTTGCTGATCTCCATTCTGAAAAATCTTTACACAAAAATTTCCACCCTGCTTAAGCATTGTCTGAGCATACCAAATTGCCATTTCAACAAGCTGTTCACTTCGGGCAGTGTCTACAATTCTGTTTCCAGTTGTAAGCGGTGCAGCATCGCAAACAACAAGATCAAACGGTCCAAGCGATTTTATTTGTTTTCGTATGGCAGCATCGTTTAAATCGCCTTGAATGAACGTAAGATTTTCACCACGAACAGATTTTGCAAGAGGATTCAAATCACAGCTTACAATATGACTTTCCGGGCCCAAATTCCTTAAAAGAAAAGTAGTCCAACTTCCTGGTGCGGCACCAAGATCCAAGACATTACAAGACTTTTTTAACATTCCAAACTTTTCATCCATTTCCTTTAATTTATAAACGGAACGAGCCGGATAACCTTCTGAAAATGCTTTTTGAGACCAGTAATCTGGTTTTTCGTAACTATTTGCTGCCATAGAATAACTTTCGGTTTTTTTTTATTTAATAATTAGACATTTAAAAATAAGATTAAAAACAGATTCTCGACAATCGTTTCTTTTAGTGTATAATTAGCCCTATGAATACAGACTTTAACTTGATTTTTAAAAATATAGAAAATGCACTTAACATTGCCTTGCAAGAAAAACCTGATGCAACATGGAAAAACGATTCTTTTGGTTATCTTTCGGACTGTGTAACAAATGAACATTTAAAAAATCTTATAACGCCATGTAAAGACCTTGTAAATCTTGGAGGAAAAAGATGGCGGCCGCTTTTACTTGTACTCTGCTCTTCGCTTGCACGCGATGCTAAAAAAAACGCTCCACTTTCGCTAGAAGAAACTTACAGCATTACTCCATTAGTAGAATTTGTTCACACCGCTTCCCTTATTCATGACGATATTGAAGATTCTGCTGACACCCGACGCGGAAAACCAGCCGCACATCTTACATGGGGGCTTGATACTGCATTAAACGCAGCCTCATGGCTCTATTTTCTTGCACCTTCCTGTATAGAAAAACTTTCCGTTCCCTTTGAACTTAAAAATAACTTTTTTACTCTTTACGCACAGGAATTACGTCGCCTTCACCTTGGGCAAGCAATGGATATTTACTGGCACAGAAATCCATCACTTTTTCCAACGGTAGAAGAATACACGCAAATGGTTCATCTGAAAACTGGAACACTTGCATCCCTTGCAGTTCAAGCAGGTTTTTTAGCAGGAGGAGCAACAAAAGAAGAAGCATTGAAAGCAGGGCACATTGCAGAATGTATTGGCGAAGGCTTTCAAATTTTAGACGATGTTCAAAACCTTACAACTGGAAACCCTGGTAAAAAGCGAGGCGATGACATTGTAGAAGGAAAGAAAAGCCTTCCTGTATTGCTTTACATTCAAAATAATCCAAAAGAAAAAGAAACAATTTCTTCTCTTTTTGAAACAGCCAAAAACGAAGGAATAGACTCGCCAGCAGTAGAAAAATGTATTTTCTGCCTTTCTAATAGTTCTGCCATTAAAGAAGCAAAAGAAAAGGGCGTGCGTTTAATCAACGAAAAAACAGACGAACTTACCGCCTTTTTTAATGCAGAAGCAAAAGGAAAAGATGCTTTACTTATAAAAGAGTTCTTTTCTGATATGGTTTTAAAGTTTCAAAAGAATTAAACTTTTCGGGAGCAAAAATGACTGAAACAGCAGAACGACTTAACAACCAAGCGATTGTACTTGCTTCTGACGGTTCATTTAAAGAAGCAATTGCCTGCTTTGTGCGTGCATTAACGATAGAAAAAGATAATGCGATTTTATGGTATAACCTTGGTCTTACATACCGTGATGCAGGCGATTTTCTAAAAGCACATGACAGTTTAAAGAATGCACTTAAAATCTCACCAGAAAACACAGAAATAATCGAAGAACTTGCTTTAATCCTTTATAATCACGGTTTTTTGGAAGAAGCCCTTGAATATTGTGCCTCTGGTCTTTCTATCGATTCTGATAATTTTCATTTATGGAACACAAAAGGCGTAATTCTTTTTAATAAAAAAGAATACGAAAAAGCCTCTTACGCTTTTGAAAATGCAGTTATTCTAAATCCTTATTATTACGACGCACTTTTTAATCTTAGAGATGCGTATAAAAAACTGAATAATAAAATCGGTGAACAAGAATGTTCTATAAGACTAAGAGAACTTAAGAAAAACGGAGAACCATTTTGAAACAAACTTACATAATAAAAGAAATTAAAGCTGATGGAAGCGTACTCGTTTATTCAGAAGTGCAAAAAGAATCAACTTCGTTTATTTTGGTAAAGAATTCTAAAAACTTTACTGTAAAAGAAGGTTCTAAAATAACAATAGGACTTCCACAAAAAAAAGAAGCAATAAATGGCGTTATCGCTCTTTTTACTCCAATTCTTTTTGCTGTTTTAGCCTTAGTTTTTTCTAAACAAGTAGCGTTTCTTTTAAAAACTGAATGTAGTGAAAACTTTAAAGCAGTTTTTATTTCCGTATGCTTTTTAATTTCCTGTTTTGCAGTAATTTTTACATTTCACTCTTCAAATACACAAAAAGAGATTGAAATTAAAAAAGTGTTACAACTGTAACTTTATTAAAAATTTTCGCGACTAAGTCGGCTTATTTCATCAGCCATTAAAGAAAGCGGAACTTGCCTTTGAACAGCCCCAAGTTCCCAGCCAGCCTTTGGCATTCCGTATACAATGCTTGTTTTTTCGTCCTGACCTAAAGTCCATGCACCTTGAAGTCGCATTGCGGCTAAACCGGCTGCACCATCGCGCCCCATACCAGTCATAATTACGCCAAGAGCATTATTCTTGTAGATTTTTGCAATACTTTCAAAAAGAACATCAACACTTGGACGATGACCATTTTTGCACTCTGTCTGTGTAGTTCTTAAAACTACTCCAAAAGAAGTTTCTTCTGCAATTATGTGAAAATTACCTGGAGCAATATAAACAGATCCGCCTTTTAAAGCCATTCCATCCTGAACTTCTACAACTTCAAGCGGACAAATGCGATTTAAACTTTTTGCAAATTCACAAGTAAAACCCGCCGGCATATGCTGAACAATTACAAGCGGCTGCTTAAAATGCGGGTCAATCATTTTAAGCATTTCGCGCAAAGCGTTTGGGCCACCGGTTGAAATACCAAGAGCAACAACTTTTATTTTACCTTCCTGCCTTAACGGTTTTATTACAAGCGGCTCTTTTGCATTCGATTCTTTTACAGCAGTAAAAATCGGTTCGAGCGGAACAGATTCTTCTTTTGTGCCCTTTTGTTTTGCAACAAACTTTTGTGCGTCCTGCATTTTTACAGCACGAAGGAAAAAATCCGCAGAAGGCACAAGTTTTCCTTTAGTGCGTGCGTATGAACCACCATATGAAGCAATTTTTTCTATAATCGATTCTTTTACGTCTGCAATATCAACAGAAACAGAACCACCCGGCTTTGTAATAAAATCTGAAGCACCAAGTTCAAGACATTCTACTGTTACCGGAGCACCTTTTTCTGCAATAGAAGAAAGAATTACAACAGGAACGTTCCATTTTAGTTTTTTACGCTCTTTTAAAAACTCAATTCCGTTCATAACAGGCATTTCTATATCAAGAACGATTACATCAGGCTGTAAGGACGGAACTTCATCTAAAAGCATTTTTCCGTTCATTGCTTTTCCAATAACTTCCATACCAGGAACATCATTTATAATTCTTGAAACAAGATTTCGCATAAGAGCGGAATCATCACAAATCTGCACTTTTAGAGTATCATATTTACTGTCTTTTACTGTCATTTACTTTCCTAAAATTGTTCTTATGAGTTGCTTATTTATTATTTATGGATAAGTTTATCAAATTTTCTTTTGATACAAACAAGCCCAGTCAGTTTTTAAAAATTCAAAGCGAGTATTCATTCCAAACAAAGATTCTGAATGCCCGATAAAAAGATATGAATGGTCTGCCATAGAAGCCCAGAATCTGTTTAATACAGCAAGTTGAGCCGGCTCATCAAAATAAATCATAACATTTCTGCAAAATACAATGTCATAATTTCTTGCACCAGAATCATTTTTTAAATTATGGTAGTCAAACTTTACCACATCCATTATTTCTTTTTTTATCTGATAACCATTTTCTGTTTTTGTAAAATACTGTTCAAGGTAGTCAGCAGGAATTCCATCTATTTTATTTTCTGCATATAAGCCAGTCTGAGCCGTCATAAGAGATTTTAAGGAAATATCAGACGCTGTAACCGAAAAAGTAAAGCCAAACGGCAAAATTCGCTTTAAAATCATTGCGATTGTGTACGGTTCTTCGCCAGTAGAACAGCCTGCACTCCAAACTCGAATTGTATGTTCGCCTTTCTTTCGTTTTTCTTCTAAGATGTGCGGAATAACGTATTTTTCCAATGCGTCAAAATGAGGTTGATTTCTAAAAAAACGCGTAAGATTCGTAGTAACAGAATCAAGCATACGCTTCATTTCTTCGTGGTCTTTTTGAATTAGATCGTAATATTCCTGTGCAGTGGAAAGACCTTTTTCCCTAAGAATTTCTTTTATGCGACTGTCTAAAATCGGTCTATTTGTTAAAGAAAAAGTAATTCCACTTTCGTCATATATGGTTTTTCTAAATTTTTCAAAATCAACATCATTTAAAACATCATTCATACTAAATAATTATACACCGTTTTTTATTCAAGGCAAATTTTACTTTTTACTTCCTGATTTCCAAGGGAGAAATTATATCAATTCTTTTATCACTATGTTTCTTTGTTGAATTGAACTAAAATTTAAAAGATAGTATAGTTTAAACAAATCTCTTTCGGAAAAATCCGAAAACTTTAATAACAGGAGTTATAAATGACACTTAATGAAATTAAGAATTCCAAGATTAAAAATTGGATTGAAGAATGTGTTAAGATGTGTGAACCTGACAACGTTGTTGTATGCGACGGCTCAACAGCAGAATATGATCGACTTATGCAAAAATGCGTAGACGCTGGATTTGCTACAAAACTTGCAAAAAAAGAAAATTGCTACCTTTTCCGCTCTCTTCCATCTGATGTAGCACGCGTTGAATCTCGTACATTTATTTCTTCAGTTAAAGAAGAAGATGCCGGTCCTACAAACCACTGGATTGCACCAGCTGAACTTAAAGCAACAATGAAAGGATTGTACACAGGTTGTATGCACGGTAGAACAATGTACGTTATTCCTTTCTGTATGGGTCCACTCGGTTCACCAATTGCAAAATATGGTATTGAACTTACAGATTCAGAATACGTTGTATTGAACATGGACATCATGACTCGTGCAGGCGAAAAAGTTTGGAAATACCTTGACGACAACTTTGTTCCTTGTCTTCACTCAGTAGGAAAACCATTAAACAATGGCGAAAAAGACAACGGAATCTGGCCATGTGCTGATGTTGAACACAAATACATTTCTCAATTCCCAGAAGAACACTTAATCTGGTCTTACGGTTCTGGATACGGTGGAAACGCTCTTCTTGGTAAAAAATGTTTTGCCCTCCGCATTGCTACAGTTATCGCTCGCGATGAAGGCTGGCTTGCAGAACATATGCTTATCCTTAAACTTACAAATCCTAAGGGTGAAGTTAAATATGTTACAGGTGCTTTCCCTTCTGCTTGTGGAAAAACAAACCTTGCAATGCTTATTCCTACAATTCCTGGCTGGAAAGTTGAAACAGTCGGCGATGATATTGCGTGGATGAAGTTCGGAAAAGATGGTCGTCTTTACGCTATCAACCCAGAAGCAGGATTCTTTGGAGTTGCTCCAGGAACATCTGCTGAATCTAACAAAAACGCTCTTATTTCTGCAGAAAAGAATACAATTTACACAAACTGTGCTCTTACAGAAGACGGAGATGTTTGGTGGGAAGGAATTGGTTACCCTGCAAAAGGCAAACTTGTTGACTGGAAAGGAAACACTAGAGATGCTCTTCCAAAAGATAAGTCTCCTAAGGGTGAAGAATTTGCTCATCCAAATGCTCGCTTTACAGCTCCTGCAAAACAGTGTCCTTGTATCGCTTCTGACTGGGAAAGCCCAGAAGGTGTACCTATTTCTGCTATCTTGTTTGGTGGACGCCGCCCTTCTACAGTTCCTCTTGTACATCAAGCTCGTTCTTGGAACCACGGTGTATTCCTTGGATCAATCGTTGGTTCAGAAATCACTGCTGCTTCTACAATCGATGCTAGCCAGGTTGGTAAAATCCGCCGTGACCCATTCGCAATTCTTCCATTCTGCGGATACAACATGGGCGACTACTTCCAGCACTGGATTGATGTTGGTGCAAAAGCTGACCAGAACAAACTTCCAAAAATCTTCTATGTAAACTGGTTCCGCAAAGACGAAAACAATGCTGAACTTCCAGGCGGATTCATGTGGCCAGGATACGGTGATAACAGCCGCGTTCTTGCATGGATTTTTGACCGTTGTGATGGCGTTGACAATGCTGTTGACACTCCAATCGGACTTATGCCAAAAGAAGGTGCTTTGAACACTGAAGGTCTTGCTGACTACTACAAAAAGACTCTTCCAGAAATCCTTAAAGTTGATGTTGAAGGATGGAAAAAAGAAGTTAAGGATATTCGTGAAAACCACTATCCTAAGTTCGGAAAACATCTTCCAAAAGAACTCAACGACATTTTGGACGACTTGGAAAGCCGCTTGAACAAAGCATAACAAAAATTTGCTCTTAGCAGATAAATAAAAAAGCCACCTTAAAAAGTGATGAACTTTAATGGGGTGGCTTTTTTTTATTTTGAACCGACATATTCTTTTCTTCCGTCCGGATAAAGTAGGTATGCTCTTTTTGTTTTTGGGTCATATTCAGAAATTGGGCAGCCTTTTATCTTTTTTATTTCGTTTTCAATTGGGTTATAAGAAAATTATTCAACTTCATATTGCTGTAACAAAAACAAAAGAACTTCACTATTTTTTACACCAAGAAATTTACAGATTTTTGACATCTCCTGTTTTATAGTTGACTCACTGGTTTTAAAATCATCTGCAAGCAATTTATAACTTACTTTTCCTTTTTTATATTTTTTAACAAGATTTATTTGACGGTCGGAAAGTCCATAACTCGCAAGATTTACAGTCCCACCAGGCTCTGGTAAATTGACTTCAGAAATTTTATCAGCAAGAAAAGGAAACAGTTCAAATAAATTATCCTTAACTATCAAATAAATATGAGAATACGAAAAAAGTAAAAACAGAGAATATGCAATTGCCATAAAAAAATAAAAATTACTCTTGAAGTAAATCGGAAGGAAAGATATATACAGTAAAATCATACAGACAGTAATTTTGATATTGCATTTTGACTTTAAATAGCCGTAACAATACAAAAGAGCAATACCAAAACTATATAAAAAAACGCCCAAAAATATAAGGTTGTTCAATGTCATCACAATTCCTTGAATAAAAAGCACAACAGACTGCAAAAAACGGAATTTTGGAAAAATCACAAGAAAAAAACATATTGAAGCACAAGAGATATTAACAACAGGAACAATAAAATCAAAATAAGAAACATAAGATTTTGAAAAATCTTCTATTGTAATACTAATTATAAAACCAAATACCTGTACAATTCCTGCGAATAAAATCATAAGACATTCATACAAAACTTTTTTATTAATATTCATAAGGATTGATTGTATAGTAGAAAAAAAATAAATAAAAGAAAAACTTTTCTATAAACAATAAAAAATCACAAAATCAAGAAATAACCAAGTACAAAAATTTATTAACCAAGTTATTTTTTTAGTAACCTTGGTTATTTCGGATTCAAAACCTTTACAAAGAAAATATTTTCATATACGAATTACATATCAGGGTTGAAAAAAAATAAAAATGAAAAGGTGGAAAAGTGACTAAACTAAAAACAATTATACTTCTTGTGACAGTGGGAATTGTTTTCACAAGTTGCACAGAACATCAAGAAACAAAAAACAGCACGATAAACAATTATAATATTGAAAAAGAATTTGAACTCTTATCTAGCGAAACTGAACTTAACTCGCTATTAACTAGAGGAAATGAAGGAATTGTAGACTGGGAGCTTTCGCGAGAAATTGCACAAATGCAACTTGACAGTTTTATTGAAGATGGAGATTATCCAGAAACATCAGAACTTTGGAAACTTCCCATAGGAATTTACAATCAGGAAGGAGAAATCCGTTATTATGAATTCCGAATCATAAATGAAGGTGAAGTAATCGCTGCAATCACAATTAATGCACAGGAAACTTTGGGCGGACCAATAGCATATATATTTTCTATGAAAGGTTATTATGATTCACTTATGGAACTTTACAACAATGGCTCTCTTTCAGAAAATGAAATTCCACGCATAATTGACAATGTTTATCCGAATTATGCAGTAGCAGCATCACAAGTAACAAAAAGCGGTAGCATAACTTTTGAAAAATTGATTTCTCCAGAAAATGGCGAAGAAGTACAAGAACTTAACAGTCTTATTTCAACAGAAGAATTTATAAATGAAAATCCAGATGTTTTTACAGAAGAAGAAAAATCTGAAAAACTGGAAGAGATTTCAAACTACCGAGAAGAAATGGAAGATTTCTAGAAAGCCGCAAAAGAAAATAAAGGCAATCTTGGAAACATGATATTTCGTGGTGACAGCAAAAAACAAAGAAAAGAGGTTGATTCTAAAAATATTCAAGCTGCAATTGATAATTGTGCTGAAAAAACAGGGAAAAGAAATCCAAAAAGCCATTCAAGACCTGTTGGATATGGTGCTTGTGGAGCAACAGCATCTGGTTTTATTCTAGATTATTTTAATGCAATATTAAAAAATGTTCCAGAATGGAATAAAATGGAATCCTATGATGAACGTATCGAAGCTTTAAGAGGTGCTTTATCAATAAGAGATGATAGCAATATAACGTGGCCAAAGAATCTTACAGGTGCAGTTTCAAAGTATTCAGAATACAAAATAGAAAGCTGTTCCTTTTGGCCAAAAAAAAGCATTAACAATAATATTCCTGGAATTAATTTAAGAACCTTGAAATTTACGAGTTGGAATGCTTTATTAGGTGGTTTTCATTACAGAAATGTAGTTGCTTACAAAGAAGAAGGCTGGTGGATTTTTAAATGGAAATATATAAAAATCCTTGACGGAAATAACTGCGAAAACGGCTGGGAGGCATATAATCCATTTTGGCACGTTTCCTCTTATGATGTTGTAAAAAAATAAGACAAAAATTAATTGGTTGCCTAAAACTAATATCACGCTGAACTTATTAGACAACCCATATTTTTACTCCATGGAGAACTTTATGCTAAAAAAGATTATAATTTTAATATTCACAAGTCTTTTATTTACTTTTATTTCCTGCCCACATGACTGCACTTCAGAAGAATATAAAGCACGAGGGAAATATATTGATAACTTTCCAGAATGGACAAAAGACACCCTTGTTTCCGAATGGAAACCATGGAATACAGATGAAACTTTAGAATTCAAAAAATTATTCAAACAAAAAGAAAATCTTAATTTTGGAGAGAATTCAAAAAATATAAACTACAGATTATTTGTTACAGGACAAAATATCGTCTTATTTTTTGACGATGAAGAACGATCCGTCTGTAATCCCTTACGTCTTTGGGTTTCTGAATATGAAACCGGATATAATTCTATTTCTATTCCTCAGGAAAAAGATGATGAGTTCATTTTTACAGGACACGCAAAAAGCAACCATTTTGAAAAAAACACAGAACAAAATAAAGCCTATGTAGAAATTAAACTTTTAGACAAAGAAACTTATAAGTGCAATTATTTATTAAAAGTCAATGAAGTTGTGATTATAAATGAAAAATTAACGGCACGATATTCAAATCATTCTGAAATCAGTTACAAAACACTTATGGACACATTTGGTTATACAGATAAAGAAAGAAAGCATTTTTCAAAAACTTTTTATACTCCTTATCAACTAGAATTTTTGGGAAATATTGATTACCGATTTGACAATGGTGAATTCTTATATTTTGAAGGGCTTTCAACAGCCCCCACTTATGATTCTACCTCAAAAATACTTACTTACGAACTTCTTGGCGGAACTGAAAATATGTGTCACTACATGGATATTCAATTTATAAGCAAAGATGAAATAAACTGCCTGTTCTATGATTTAGTAGATGGTAAAAAGAATATTCGGTATACAGAACCTTTAGATTAAAAAATATATAGCTATGAAAAAATTTTTATTTTTATTCACAATTTGTCTACTTCTCTTTGCGAACTGTAAGAACTCGGAAACAGAATGTGATATTGATTCAGAATATTACAATATCTTGAATCAAAACACACTTTCTGTTGAAGAAAAATGCAACAAAATAACTGAACTCTTTATAAAAAAATATAATATAAAAACGGCTTTAAGTATTTCTGTAAAAAATGAAAAAATGAACTTTTACAAAAATTATGGATTATCTAGCCTAAGTACAAAAAGTATTTGCAATTCAGAAACATTGCACTATGTCTACAGTATTACAAAAACATTTACAAGTGCCCTAGCATTAACCTTATGTGAAAAAAGCATCTTGAACCTAGAAGAAACAATTGAATATCATTTGCCAGAACTTTTTACAGAAAATTATACTGGTACAAAAGATTTAACTCGCTACATAAACAAAGACGCGACTATAAAACAACTTTTAAATCATACCAGCGGAATCCATGAGTTTTCAAAAAATTCAAAACTATACAATACAACAAATAATATTTTTACAAAATCATGGAATCCTGAACTTATCCTAGATTATATAGAACATCCAAAAGAAAAAATCGGAACATATTTATACTCGAGTACAAATTATATCATTTTGGGACTTATAATTCAAAAAGCAACTGGAAAAAACATAAATCTTCTGCTCAATGAATATTTTTATGAGCCTCTAGAATTATCAAACACTTTTTTAGCACCACAGGACGAAATAGACTATAATCTTATTGCACATCCACACGTATATCCAAACACAGACTTTAATCTTACAGGAGATGGCGTTACGCCTATCAACTTAACAAATATTTTAAAGTCATTGACCTACCTTCTTGGAAAAGCCAGTTGGACCAGCGGTGGAATGATAAGCAATGCTAAAACAATAAGCAGCTGGGGCTACGAATTATACAGCGAAAAAGGAAACGCAATCAGCAAAGATATAAGAAAACTGATTTTTGAGAGCATAATTGACATAAACGCAGACAAATCAGATGTCTATGGACTCGGAATTCGTAAACTTTTTTATAATGAATTTGAATTTGTCGGCTCTTACGGACGCAGTATCGGAAGTGAAAATTTATTATTTTATAACAAGTCTTATAATACAAGTTTTTGTATACTGTCAAATTGTAATATGAAAACAGATGATACTCCTAATATCGACGAATTATTATTTTGGTTATTTGAATGTATAAAATCTTAGTTACATTGCTATTTCTAGTCTTTTTTGCTAGTTGTAAAAATGAAATTTCCGAAACGCCTAATTTATTCGTTCATGATAAAACAGAATGGACTTACGCATTATATATGGCCGCAGACAATAATCTTGAAAGATTTGCCTTAAAAAACATAAAAGAGATAAAAGAAAATTTGGATTCCGAAAAAATGAATTTCATTGTTTTATTAGACAGAGCCAACGGTTACGACAAAACAGAAGAAAACTGGACTGATACAAAAATTCTTGAATTAAGTTCCAGCACAGAATTCAACGATGATATAATATTAGAACTAGGAGAAAAGGATACTTCAAATGTTTCAACATTGAAAGATTTTTTAGAATTTGTAAATGAATATTATCCGTCAGAAAAACTTGGCCTAAATATATGGAGTCACGGATTTGGAGTTTATCCAGACTGTAAAATTTATAATAACTCAAGATCAGTAATCCAAGATTATACAACCGGATATTCTGATGAATGTTCTTTTTCCATCATAGATTTTGCAGATACCCTTAAAATTTTTTGTAAAAATCAAAATAAAAAAATTGACATATTACAATTTGATTGTTGTCTTATGCAAATGATAGAAATTCTATGGCAATTAAAAGATTGTGCAGAATTTATAATTAGTTCACAAACTGAATTACCAGGAAGTGGCAGTAATTATGCAACTCTTTATAAAACTTTTTCATCAAATTTAACAACAAAAGAATGTGCTTCTAAAATAATAGATGACTTTAAGGAAAAATATAAAAATATCTTGACATCTTGTACATACTCTGCTGTAGATATGGATAAATTCATAGACTTTACAGATTCATTTAAAGATTTTTGTACTGAAACTGTAAACAATACAAATATCGACTTTTCTTTAATAAATGAAGATAGAGAAAAATTGTACACATACGATTCAAATTTCATTGAATATACAGATTTTATAACATTCATTTCCATTTTTGAAACTTATTTTTCAAAGGAATCAATATTAAAAAATTTATTTTCCAATCTTATTAAAACTTATAATGAATTAAATCTAAATTTCTATGCAAATAATTCTTATTCAGAAAAATTAAATGGGATTGGAATAAACATTCCTTATAATGAAAAGCTTTATTCATACTACAACCAAGATTCAGATGATTATTTAGATATTTACAAAGCCACCGACCTAAGTTTAATTATTAAAAAAATTGTTTACACAAACTAACTGTTCACTTTTACATTTTACATCTGTTCACTAATAAACTAAATTGACAAATAATATTCTCTTTGTTAAATTAACAATAAATTGTAAATATGGAGAATAATTTTGCGTAAACCAAACTTAGAAATCGTAGCAAAAATAAAAGCAGCGGTAGAAGAACTTTTAAAAGAAAAAGACTCATCTATGATTGGAATGCGTGAGGTTGCAGAAAAATGCGGAATATCCGCTGCAAACATTTACCATTATTACAAGAACAAAGATGAAATGCTAAAAAACATAGGTATTTTTCCTTCATCAAAAAACACAACTGCCCCAACCGGCAAAAAAACGAGGATTGAAATGAAAAAAGTTACTGCAATGATGAACTATCGTCCTGAAATTAAAGTTGTAGATGCAACATTACGCGACGGCGGACTTGTAAACGATTTTTTCTTTGCTGAAGATTTTGCAAAATCTCTTTACGAAGCAAATGTAAAGGCTGGCGTTGATTATATGGAATTTGGCTACAAAGCAGATAAAACGCTTTTTGACGTAAATAAGTTCGGTCCTTCAAAGTTCTGCGATGATT
This sequence comes from uncultured Treponema sp., assembly GCA_964482455.1. GTDB lineage: Bacteria > Spirochaetota > Spirochaetia > Treponematales > Treponemataceae > Treponema_D. Next base: position 32,036 of record CAYZXM010000001.1, read on the forward strand.
CATATATCCGAAACGTTGTTGGCGATGGCGAACGAAAAGTAAAAGTTGCCGTTATGGCCGATGTTGGCAGATGCAATTACAAAGAAGATATTCACGACAGAACAGAATCTCCGATTGATTTAATTCGCGTTGCAACTTATGTTCATCAAATGCCTACTGCAATTGATATGATTGAAGATGCCCACAAAAAAGGATACGAAACAAGCTGCAACATAATGGCTCTTTCTACAGTTCAAGAAAACGATCTTCGTGCTGCTCTTGATATGGTTGGTCAGTCTTCTGTAGATGTAATTTATATTGTAGACAGTTACGGTTCTATCTACCCAGAAGAAATGGCTAGAATCTGCGACTTATACGGCGAATTTGCTGCAAAATATCACAAGAAACTTGGAATACACGCACACGATAATCAAAAACTTGCATTTGCAAATACTATTGAATGTGTTGGCGATGGCGTAGACTTTCTTGACGCAACATACTTATCTATGGGGCGAGGGGCAGGAAACTGTGCAATGGAACTTCTTTTAGGCTTCCTTAAAAATCCTAAATATAACGAATATCCTGTTCTTGATTTTATAGAAAAGCATATGATTCCTATGAAAGAAAATGGCGTTGTATGGGGCTATGACCTTCCGTACCTTTTAACAGGGCAGTTCAATCAGCACCCACGCACTGCAATTGAATACACAAAGCAAAAACGCAAAGATATTACTGAATACTTTAAAGAACTTACAAGTCAGGAATAATTTTTGTAAAAACCGCTATAAAGCAGGCATTTAGCAAAGTTCAGCGAATGCCTGTTTTATAAAGCGATTAAATTCTGTTGTATCAGTTTTTAATGCTTTAAGAAAACTGTTATCATTTAAAGAGCCAAGAACGCTTGTCATTTCTTCTTTGTTTTTGTAAGTCATACAGCGGTAATAATCTGTAAAATCTTTTTCGCGGCTAGATATAGAAGCCGAATACATTTCATTTGAAACGACCGTTACATCGCTAACAATGTCCTTAAAAATCTCTGGCGAAAAATCTGTTATCTTTCTTGAATAAAGTTCTTCCAAAATATAAAGAGCATATCGAGTTTTATAATTAAGATATTCGTTCTGACAATCGTCATAAAAAGAATGAACTTGCTCCCAGCTTGTAATTGTTTTGTCTTTTATTTTACCAAAGAGTTCCTGTACTTTTTCATCAGGAATAACTTGTCCGCCAACGTTCTGCCACTTAGTATAAAGATTTATTTGCATAATTTTATCAAGTAAATCAACAGTAATTTTATCGGTATTGTTTTTTATGCAAAACTCCTGAAGTGTGCTAGAAGCAAAATATTTTAATATTTTTCTGTAAGTTTTATATCCTTGAACTGGTTTATATAACGTTGCTCCAAACTTTTTTTGCGAGAGCATATCGTTCAGCGTTATTTTTGAATCTGCATTCTGATGAAAAAAATCTTTTGCTGCCTGCACTTCCATTCCAAGCTGGCATGATGCTAATTCGATTATTCGTTTTATTGCAGAAAGAACTTCCTGCATTGTGTCCGGTGCAAATGGATTCATTTCGATATGCTGCACTTTTACAAATCGTTTGTCTCGTTTTATAAACTTATACTTATTCCTTACGATTGCAAACATATCATACATAAACCACCAGGCCGGAAGTATATGCACAGGGCTAAAAGAGTTTTCTCCTGGTGCTAAAAGCGAAAACGGATACTGCACATTCAATTCGTGCTGGTAAGAACCTTTTGAAGCAAGAACGAAACTTGCAAAACGGCTGTTATGCTTAAAATCTGAACACAAGCCCGGCCAAAATCCACGATGAGCAACAATTTCGCCGTCAGGGCTTCTGGAATTGTGATTACTTCCGATTGTTGCTCCTGATGCAATATTACTTTGCCCCATAATTGTAGAAGCAATCAAAAACGAAGAATTGTGATGCTGCTCGTGAAAAGGAAATATCATATTGTTCAAAAGTTCGCAGCAAGAAACCGTAGAATTATCGCCCAAAAACGAGTTTAAAAGGCGGGCACCGTATTTAAGCTGGCAATTTCTTCCTATTACAAAGCGAACGGCAACTGCCTGGTAAAAAACATGACTACCTGCATTCATTATTCCGTTTACCATTTCTACGCCTTCGCCAATCTGGCTAACTTCATCTTCGCCCGAAAGAATTGTTACGTTTTTAAGTTTTAATGCACCTTTTATATATGCAAAATCGCCAATTTTTACGTCTTTTATGGTAAGTGTATTTTTTATAACAACATCATTCCCGATTATTCCATAAATATTTTCTTCACTTTCTTTTTCGTTATCTGTAAGTTCAATAAAACGATTTAAAAGTTCTGCGTCATCACGGTTAGAAGACCACAAATACGCATCAGAAGAAATCATTTTTTCAAAAGGAAGAATTGCTCTGCCATCATTTTCGTTTGCAACGCCAATCCATTTTCTTTCTGTTTCTTTTTCACCAGAAAAAATATAGCCATTACCAAACTTTGCAGATTTTGTGCAGCTTAATTCCTGAATATTAAACAAAATTACACGGTCGCCAGTTCTATAATTTTCAAGATATAAAACATTTTGAACTGCATTATCATTTCCGATAACAGAATTCCTAATAAGAGAATTTATAATTCCTGTTTCAAGTTCAAGATTATGATATTTTAATTTTGCAGCCTTTAACCTTCCTAGAATTACATACCCTTCAAAACGAGAATTACGAATTAGCGAAGCGTCAAAATCTTCTATCTCTTTTGGAACAAAAACATTTTCCCAACTGGAAAACTCGCTGGTATTCTGATTTTTTTCTAATATTTCAATTTCCTGTGTACTAAGGTGCCGCTTGTTTATAACCAAATCCGACGGAACATTAAAAACTTTTTTATCTTTTTCTATAAACGTAATTCTAGCCATAAAAAAAGTATATCACAGTCAGGATTTTTTATAAACAACCCTAAAAAACTGCAACATGTAAAAAGAAAAATGCTATAATATTTTTATGAAAAGATTTTTTCTTTTGGCAGTTTTTATATTTTTTTCACCGGCATTTGCAGACTCAACATTTTTAAATGAACAAAATTACGCAGAATACACGCTTGAAAACGGAATGGAACTTTTTGTCCTTGAAGATTTTTCATCTGCATTAGTACGCCTTGACCTTTCCTTTCATGCAGGTTTTAGTGCCCAAAACGCTTCAAACACAGGATTTTTTCCACTTTATACAAGACTTTTTAAATATGCAAAAGAAGACAATCCGCTTTTACAAAAACTAACTTCTGAATGCAACGCAGATTCAGCTCGTTACACAATTTCCATTTCTGAAAAACTTGTTCCAGAAGTTTTTTCTCTTCTTTCTAAGCGAGCATTCGAGCCGGTTTTTACAGAAAAAAACATAAAACGCGAATATTCTGCCTTAAAAAATGAAATAATGCAGTACGCCCCTACTCCAGTTGCTTTTATAAACACCGCAATCGATTCAAGGATTTTTTCTGATGAACCGTGGAAAAAAGATTCAGGAATCTATCCGCAGATTTTTATTAAATCGACACCTGCAGAAATTCGCACAGACCTTACAAAAATCAGCAAAGCCTGGTACACGCCTAAAAACGCCGCTCTTTTTGTAAGCGGTTCAATTAAAAAAGAAGATGTTTTTTCTTTTGCAGAAAAATATTTTGGCACATATAAAAATTCTTCTTCGTTTGAAATTCCAAAAGAAGTAAAACCTAGCGGAAAAATTAGAAAATTTATAATGCACGACCCTACGTTCAGCGATGAAATGACGCAAATCGTTCTTGAATACACAAGTTTACCTTTTGAAACCGCTAGTCTTTTTGCTTCTACTTTTAACGAAGATTCTTCATCATTAAAGAAAAACCTTTGTGCTTCATCCTTATTAAACATTCGCGGGCCAGAATATATAAATGCTTCTGTAGTTCAACAAAACGGCTGTTCCCGCTTAATTTTTCAAACTTTACTTGAACAAAATCGCCGTTCCCCAGTTGAACAGTCTGAAATGTTTATAGAAATGGTAAAAAACGCTCCAAAGAACACAAACGCACAAGAATACAAAAACGCAGAAAAAACTATTCAGGAAAACTTTAAGAGCGTAACTTTAAACTCTACAAACTTTATGAAATCCCTTTCTGATTTTTGGGCAATTGCTCCTTTTATTCCCGAAAATAAAAATGAAAAACGACTTCTTGCACAAAAACTTTTATTCCAGCCTGAAAGAATTAAAAATCAAAATGAAAATGACTTAAATAAATCTTTAGAAAATGAAACTCCATTTATTTTTGTTCTGGTAAACACAAAAAACTTTAATAAATATCAAAAAGATTACAAACGCTTAGGTTACGAAGAAATAAATTCAAAAAATGGCTCGTGGTATACGCAGGAACTTTATAAAAACGCATTAAAACAACTTTCAGAGGAACGGCTTGAAAAGCAGCAGCAAAAAGAAGAATTAAAAGACAAGCAGAATCTTTTTTTACAAAAGAACCGTTCTTCAATAAAAAAAATTGAACTTTCAAACGGAATTCCTGTAACAGTAAAAACAAACCGCCTTACAGAAAATGTTTCTCTTCTTATTTGTATTGATGGCGGAAAACTTGCAGATAAAAATAATCCTGGTTTTCAAAATGCAATGATAAATGCTCTTTCGCTTAATATTCAAAAAGAAATAAAAAACTATAAAGATTTGCAAATGATAAAGGGTTTACCAACCGTTCAAGCGGAAACGTATTTTTCTGAAAGTCACATCTGCGTTGAATGTTTAAAAGAAGACCTTTCTTTGTGCATAACGGCAGTTTCCAATGCACTTATTTTTGGCGAAATTACTCCAGCAGAAGCAGACAGTGCGGTTTATTCAGTTCAAACAAAAAAAAGACTTAATGATGCAAATCCTATAAATCAAATGACTTTTCGTTCAATGAAATACTTTTACGATTCAATTTTTATACGAAACATTTTTAACAGCGAAAAAGATATTCTTCAAAAAACATCTTATAACGACCTTCTTGCTTCTTACCCAAAGTTTTTGGACGCAAGTCTTTACAGCATTTTTATTGCAGGAAATACCGACACACAAGCCGTTAGTTTTATTTTACAAGATTCACTTGGAATTTTAACAAAACAAACAGAAAGAAACGCAAAAGAGAAAAAAGAAGAAGTTCCTGAACCAGATTTTCCTGAAAAACCGCGAAAAATTAGCCTTAAAATCCGTCATCTTTTTTACACAGATATAAAAGCAGAAGACGCAGGCCCAATGCCGGCGGTTCTTGTTCCAACAAAAAACTTTGCAGACCCTGTTCAATATTGGTTCAAAATCCCCAAAATCGATTCGGAAGATTTTGTTCTTTTTAATGCTCTACTTTATCGTTTTTCAGAAAACCTTAATACAAACAGCGTAGACACAAAACTTTTTACCCCTACAAACGAGTTTCATTGTGCAGGACTTAGTTTTTTAAACGTTGAACATACTACATATATAGAAGAAATTTACAAAAAAACACTTAAAGAATTTAATCAAAAACTGTCAGAACAAGATTCTTTTGAAATGGAACAAACAAAAAACGCCTGGGTTTTAAACAAACTTTCAGAAACAGAAAATAACAGCGGAACGGCAAAACTTATTGCACTTTCAAGCAATAACAAAATAAATTACCTTGATGAATACGAAATTCTTTTAAAAGCTAAAAGCAAAGACTTTTTAAGAGTTCTTAATGACTATTTTTTGCAGGAACCTCTTTTGCAGATTTTTTCTAGCGATGCAAAGAAATAAAACCGTATTCTGTTAAAAGATAATTCATTTTAAAATCGTTTTCCTGTATGGGAATTGCTTTTGTAATTACGTTTACCGTACAAACACCGCAAAAAATTACGTCTTTTTGTACAATTTTTGCTAAATACTTATCATAAAAACCTTTTCCACGCCCCAGCCTTGCTCCTTCAAGATTAAAAGCAAGTCCTGGAACTAAAAAAATGCTTTTTTCTGGAATATCGTTTATATCGATTTTTTTATTATTAAGCGTTGGCTCTAAAATCTTATATTTATTGTCATTTGTAAAATCATCATTTAAAGAAGAAATAAAATAAAAATCCATATTTTTTAAATCTTCTGTCATTCTAGGAAGAAGAACTTTTTTGCCATCTTGCAATGCTTTTTTAATCACAATTGACATATCGATTTCATCATTCATTGCCATATATGCAAAAATATATTTAGAATCGATGTATTCTTTGCTTTTAAAAAAACATTCAGATGCCGATTTTGCACATTGAAGAGCAAGGGCTTTATCTTCAAAATAGTTTTTAAGTTCAGCCTTTGCCCTTTTACGCAAAAAGGATTTTTGTTCTTGTATTGATGTATTTTCCATAAAAAAAATATATCAAAATGAATGAATTGTGTAAAATATTGTAAAATCTTTTACTGTTATTCTAGTTCAAATGCCCCAGTGTACAACTGATAATATGAGCCTTTTTTATCAATTAATTCCTGATGGCTTCCTTCTTCAATTATTTTTCCGTGGTCTAAAACTATGATTTTGTCAGAATTTCGGACTGTAGAAAGGCGGTGGGCGATTACAAAAACGGTTCGCCCTTTCATAAGGTTATCCATTCCAGCTTGAACTATTGCTTCTGTTCGGGTATCGATTGAAGATGTGGCTTCGTCCAAAATCATTACTGGTGGATTTGCAACTGCGGCTCGTGCAATTGAAAGAAGCTGCCTTTGCCCTTGCGAAAGATTTGCTCCGTTTCCGCTAAGCATTGTGTTGTAGCCTTCTGGCAGGCGGGAAATAAAACTATCGGCGTTGGCAAGTTTTGCGGCGGAAATACATTCTTCGTCTGTGGCGTCAAGGCGTCCGTAGCGAATATTATCCATTACAGTTCCAGTAAAAAGATTTACATCCTGCAAAACGATTCCAAGTGAACGGCGTAAATCTGATTTATGAATCTTATTTATATTGATGTTGTCGTAGCGGATTTTTCCGTCCTGAATGTCGTAAAATCGGTTTATAAGATTTGTGATTGTGGTTTTTCCGGCACCAGTTGCTCCAACAAAAGCGATTTTCTGGCCTGGTTTTGCGTGAAGCGTTACATCGTGCAAAACAGTTTTTTCTGGAACATAGCCAAAATCAACATGATCCAAAACGACATCGCCGGTTAATTTTGTGTAAGTAATCGTTCCATCTGCTGAATGTGGATGTTTCCAAGCCCAAAGACCAGTGATTTTTTCTGATTCTTCAATTTCGCCTTTTTCGTTCATTTTTGCGTTTACAAGTTTTACATAACCGTTATCGATTTCTGGTTCCTGGTCTAAAAGTTCAAAAACGCGTTTTGCACCGGCACCTGCCATTGCGATTGTTCCAACTTGCATTGAAAGTTGATTTACGGTTTGCGAAACCTGACGCGACATTCCCAAAAATGAAATTATAATTCCAGTTGAAAGGGCAGAAAATCCTGTGAGTGACAGATTTGGAGCATGAATAAAATACAAAACGGCACCCACAACGGCAACTACAACATACATTATGTTTCCGACATTGTTTAAAATCGGGCCAACTTCGTTTCCGTAGCGGTTTGCTTTTTGGCTTACGGTAAAAAGTTCATTGTTCAGTTTTGTAAAATCTTTTTTATTTTCTTCTTCGTGGCAGAAAACTTTTACAACTTTTAAGCCTTGAAGCATTTCTTCAATGTAACCTTCTTCTTTTGCAAGAGATTTCTGCTGGTCTACCATGAATTTGGCACTTCTTCCGCCGAAAACTTTTGTAATTCTCATCATAAAAAAGATAAAAATGCCTGTCACAATCGTAAGCGGAATACTGTAATAAATCATCATTACCGCCATTGAAGCAACGGTTAAAACGCCCTGAATAATCGCTGGAATACTTTGTCCAATCAGCATACGGATTGCGTCGGTATCGTTGGTGTAGGTACTCATTATGTCGCCGTGAGAAGTTGTGTCAAAATATTTAATCGGAAGCGACTGCATTTTGTTGAACATATCGTTTCTAAGATTTTTAAGAGTGCCTTGAGTTACCACAGCCATAATCCGCGGATAAATAAACGAACAGATAAGCCCGATTATATAAATTACTGCCATTGTTCCAAGGATTGAAAGCATATTTTTCCATACGGATTGAAGTCCGTTTTCGATTCCTGGAACGATACATTCATCGATTAGTCGCTGCATAATTACCGTTGCGACTGTTCCTGCGAGTGCACTTGCAATAATACAAACGACAACCACAATTAAAGATGCCGTATATTTTTTACAGATATATTTTAAAAGTCTTTTTAAGCTTGCATTTTTTGATTCATTTTTCATATTTTCACCTGCCGCTTTAAAAATTAGTTATTTTTATTTTGAGTTTGGTAAATTTCGCTGTAGATTCCGCCTTTTTTAAGCAATGATTCGTGCGTACCTTCTTCTGCGATTTTTCCGTCTTCCAAAACAATGATTTTATCCGCATCTTCAACCGAACTGATTCTTTGTGCGATTATGATTTTTGTTGTGTCCGGAATTTCTTCGAGGAACGCTTTACGGATTAATGCATCGGTTTTTGTATCGACTGCCGAAGTTGAATCGTCCAAGATTAAAACTTTTGGCTTTTTTAAAAGGGCCCGTGCAATGCAAAGGCGTTGTTTTTGTCCGCCGGAAACATTTGTTCCGCCTGCTTCAATGAAAGTGTCGTATTTTTGTGGAAATCCTTGAATGAACTCGTCGGCCTGCGAAAGTCGGCAAACGCGAATTAATTCTTCATCGCTTGCGTTTTTGTTTCCCCAACGAAGATTTTCTTTAATCGTGCCAGAAAAAAGCACATTTTTTTGCAAAACGACCGCAACTTCATTTCTAAGGGATTTTAAATCGTATTCGCGAACATCTTTTCCGCCGACCGTAACGCTACCTTCTGTAACATCGTAAAGTCGGGAAATCAACTGAATCAGCGTAGATTTTGAAGAACCTGTTCCGCCGATAATTCCAAGCGTAGACCCGGCCGTGATTTTTAAATTCACATTTTCAAGTGCAAACTTTTGGCTTTCTTTTTTGTATTTAAAACTTACATTATTAAAAACGATTTCGCCATTTTGAACTTCTTTAATTCCATTTTCTGGAGAAGAAAGGGAACTTTTGTGCTCTAAAACTTCTGAAATTCGGTTTGCACTTTCTTCTGCCATGCTCGTCATTACAAGAATAAATGAAAGCATCATCAGCGACGACAAAATCTGAATTCCGTAATTGATTAGCGATGAAAGTTCACCAGTTGTAAGATCAACGCCTGCGGTATTTATAATCATTTTTGCACCGAAATAACTGACTGCAAAAATTGCGGCGTAAATACAAAGCATCATAATCGGTGTGTTCCATGCCAAAACTTTTTCTGCACGCGTAAAATCTTTGCAAACTTGTTCGCTGACTTTTCCGAACTTTGTTTTTTCGTAATCTTCGCGTACAAACGATTTTACAACTCGGATTCCGCTTAAATCTTCTTCAACGGAATTATTCATTGCATCGTACTTTTTAAAAATCTTTCTGAAAATCGGAGTTACTATTGCATTTACAGCAAAAAGTGCGAGTGCCAGAATCGGAATTATTATAAAAAAGATGAACGACATTTTTACATTGATTTTAATGCTCATCACAACTGAAAAAATCAGCATTAACGGCGTTCTAACTGCAATTCGGATTATCATTTGGAATGCATTTTGAACATTTGTAACATCAGTTGTAAGGCGAGTTACAAGCGAAGCCGGCGAAAATTTGTCGATATCGGAAAATGCAAAATCCTGGACTTTAAAAAACAAATCCTGCCTAAGATTTTTTGCAAATCCGCAAGAAGCCGTTGCCCCAGTGCGAGCCGCCAATGTTCCGAACAAAAGCGAAAGAAGTGCCAGAATAAAAAGTTCAACGCCGCAAAATAAAATCGGGCTCATTTTTTCGCCGGTAATTGAATCGACTAAATTCGCCATTAAATACGGAAGAATACATTCGAGTATAACTTCGCCAGTGATAAAAACTGGAGTTAAAATTGCGTCTTTTTTGTATTCACGAACGCTTTTAAGTATTGATTTTACCATTTATATTTTCTCCTGATTTACATTCTTAAATTTTTTAGTATTTTATATATTTAGAATTATTTTTTTTGTCAATGAAAGTTTTTAATTTTTTTTATATTTTGTAATTTTAAAAGTGCAAAAAAAAACTTGAAAAATCTTACACATTTTTCAAGTTTTTTAATTTTAGAAGGACACAAAACACAGGCGTCTGGATGTCTAAAAAAACCGCCTGTATGTTGTACTATTATTATCGGAGGGAAGAAGTGCGACTTTATACTTTTTTAAAATTTAATTAAAAAAATAAGCCTACCCAATGTTTAAAATAACACTGAGCAGGCTTATTTTTAATTTTTATTTTTTTTGCAAGTTTTTTTATTTACTTAAAAGACTGTTCAAACTTTTTACAAAGTCTGCAGGGTCTTTTAATTCTACGCCAGCAATAAGTAATGCTTGATCCAAAAGAACTTCTGAAATATTAGAATCAGTTGCTTCGTCTGTAGATTCTTTTAATTTATTTACAAGCGGATGATCTGGATTAATTTCAAGAATTGGCTTTAAATCTGGTCCGTTCTGTCCCATTGCCTTCATCATCTGAATCATCTGATAACTTGGGTCGTTTTGGTCTACAACGATACAAGAAGGATTTTCGCCGCTTAAAGTTTTAGAAAGTCTTACTTCTTTTACTTTTTCGCCAAGTGCTTTTTTAACTTTTTCAGTAACGCTCTTATATTCTTCTTCCTTCTTTTTAGCTTCTTCCTTATCGATTCCTAAATCTTCATCGCTTCCACTGCGGTTTACGGCTTTTAATTCAAAATCTTTGTATTTTCCGTAACTTCCGATTACAACTTCATCAATGTCGTCGTCTAAAACAAGAACTTCAAAGCCTTTATTTACGTACGCTTTTAACAATGGATTTGCACGAAGATTTTTTTCGTCGCTACCAGTAATGTAATAAATTGCTTTTTGTTCCGGCTTCATTCGTTTTACGTATTCTGCAAAACTTGTGTAATTATCGTCGCCAGTTCCGCTTGCATCTGTTGACTTAAAACGAACAATTTCTGCAATTTCATCACGGTTTGCATAATCACTGTACAAACCTTCTTTCATAGGGCGATTGTAATTCTTTATAAACTTATTCCATTTTTCAATCGCTTTCTTTTCTTCGTCAGTTCGTTTGCTTTCTTCTGTTTTTTTAGCTTTATCTGCTTCTTCTCCTAATTTTTTAAATTCAGAAAGAAGTTTTTTTACAGATGAACTTCTGATTGTTTCAAGAATTCTATTCTGCTGAAGAATTTCTCGGCTTACATTCAATGGTAAATCTTCTGAATCAATTACACCGCGAATAAATCTTAAATATGCCGGTAAAAGTTCCCTATCATCATCGGTGATAAAAACTCGTTTTACATAAAGTTTTAAGCCGCTTTTGTAATCTGCCTGATACATATCGAATGGAGCAACCTGCGGAACGTAAAACAATGTTGTGTATTCCAAAGTTCCTTCGGCATGGGTGTGAACATAATGTAGTGGTTCCATTCCATCATGACCGATTGTTTTATAAAATTCATTGTAGTCTTCTGGTTTTAAATCGCTTTTTGCCCTTTTCCACAATGCACTTGCACTGTTTACCTGATCGACTTTCTGTTCTGTAGATTTTACGTTCCCTTTATCATCGTATTCATTTTTTTCGTAATGAAGATAAATTGGAAATGCAATGTGATCAGAATATTTTTTAACAAGTTCTTCAATCTTCCATCTGGAAGCGTAATCTTTGCTTTCGTCATTTAATGTCATTACGATTGCAGAACCGCTTGTTTCTGGTTTTTCAAATCCGTATTTTTTTGCTTCTTCACTATCAGGTGAAACTTCTTCCAAATCATAGGAATTTGTTCCATCGCTTGACCAGTGCCAAATTTTTCCGTCACCGCCAGTTTTTTTTGTATAAACATCGATTTTTTTTGCAGCCATAAATGCTGAATAAAAACCTACACCAAATTGACCGATTAAATTTGAATCTTTAGATGCTTCGCTTGAAAGTTTTGAAAGGAATGCTTTTGTTCCTGAGCGGGCAATAGTTCCAAGGTTATTCTGAAGATCTTCATCTGTCATACCAATTCCAGAATCTTGAACAACAAGAACACCCTGCTTTTCGTCAAATGAAATGTCTAAGCGTGGCTCAAACTTTATATTTTTGTATGCATCATCTGAAACTGTAAGATATTTTAATTTGTCTAATGCATCACTTCCGTTAGAAATGATTTCCCTAAGAAAAATATCTTTGTTTGAATACAAAGAATGAATAAGGAGTTGTAAAAGCTGATTTACTTCCGTTTGAAATTCATGTTTTGCCATTTATAGAAAACCTCTTTTTTTCGTTAAAATATTTCATCTTTAAATATAAGAAAAAAAACAGGTAAACGGCAAGACTAAAATTTTAATTTGCAGTTTTAAGTTGTGCTGCACGCTCTTGTTAAAATCGAAATAAGAGCTGGATAATGTTTTCTTAAATCTTTTTGCGACATTAAAACCATCGATTCATATTCTGTATGAAAAAGACGATCTTTTGCAGAAACAGGCATATATTCAACTTTTGACTGAGTATAAAAATGCTCGATACAACCGCAAGGAAGAATATAAACTCGGGCTGTTTCAAATGCGGCAAAAATTAACCTTGAAAGATTTATAATATTTGGAATTGTTCGTGCCAGTGGAATTGGAAGAATATCTTGAAGTTTTCGTTCTAAGTTTAGAACTCCCATAAGAGTAACGGTTTTAAATGTATCTAAATTTTCTGGTTTTTCATATTTTTCATAAAGAGATTTTAATTTTTGCACAAAAACATCAACTTCACTATTAATTGAAAAATCGATTTTAACAACGTTTTTTCCTATTTCCGTAAGATAACTTTCCAGCCGAAGAATCAATTTTTCAAGAGTAACCTGCTTACATGCTTCTTTTTTTGCAAAAAGAGAACGATAAAATGGAAGTTGCTTTTCGTATTGTTTTAAAAGCCACAATTCAGGGCGTTCATCTTCGCATACAACATCACGAAGTTTTCCGGCAAAAAGTGAATCCATATCTGTAATAATTCGGGCATCGGTTCCTAATAATGAGCAAACCTTAAAAAATACGCCAAGTTCATCTTTTCCGCCAACATCTATAACGCTTGTGCCTGCAACTCCTTCAAAACCTTCCATTGATTCAAGCAAAATTGTAAACATTTGTTGATCTGTATAGCCTTCAACGAAAATCTGATTATCGCTAAAGAAAAACTGTTTGTGATATGTATTAAAACGAGGCAAAAAGCGACGTAAAAGCATTTCTGTTTTTTCAGTTAAAGAATTAATGCAGGTTGGAAGCCTGTTTACATGGCAAACAATAACTCCAAGAATGTCCGAAGCAAAACGAAGGTCTATAAAATACGGCGAATGAGTTATTAAAAAAAATATTCGTTTTGAATCGTTCTTTGCAATTTTTCTAATTTCATTCATAAAAAAAAGCTGAAACTGCGGGTGAAGATGAAGTTCAGGTTCGTCCACAATTAGAACTCTTGATTTTTGACCATAAAGTGCTACAAGAAGCGTAAGAATTTCTTTTAGGCCGTGACACTCACCGTCTAAAAGACCGTATTCTATATTTCGCATCTTATTTACAACAACAGGAATTACTTCGCCTTTTGCGGCTTGCTTAAACTTTATTGTTTTTCCAAACATTCTGGAAATTACGGTTTCAATTTTTTGGCATAAATTTGAATCTGTCTTTAGTTTTTTTAAAAGTTCATTTTGATTTGAGCGTTCCGAACTTAAAGTTTCAACCTTGTATCCTGATCTTTTAAACTGACGGGCAATTTGTTCAGCAAGCAAAGTCTTACCAGAACCGTTCGGTCCTACAATCAAATTAATTTGATTCCACGATGACTTTTGAAATGTTGCTTTTCCCCATAAAAATGGGATTTTCACTTTTACAGAAAGTTTTATCACAGGCTAATCCTTACGCCGAACTTCAAAACCTATATTAATTTTTTTTCTGGCAACTTCATCGCGACGTTTATATTTTTTATAAAGGATTTCCTGTGCTCGCTTTTCGTTTTCATCTTTTTTAGGAATTTCTTTCCATTGCCCGCTTTCCTCAAGAATTAAAGCATTAACATTATCTTCAAAATAGGTTTCCAAAATATTTTTTACTTCTTTAAATACTTTAGAATCTAAAATAGGGAACATAAGTTCAATTCTTCTATCAAGGTTTCGCGGCATCCAATCTGCACTAGAAAGATAGAGTTCAGATTCTCCTCCATTTTGAAAATAAAAAATTCTTGAATGTTCAAGATAGCGGTCAACAATTGATACAACACGAATATTTTCGCTTAAACCTTTTACGCCCGGAACAAGAGTACAAACGCCTCGCACATTCAAAAAAACTTCTACCCCTGCACAACTTGCTTTATACAATGCCTGAATTATTTCTTCATGCGTAAGGCTGTTCATTTTTGCAACAATTTTACCAGGATGTTCTGAATCACTGCGGTCAATTTCCCTTTGAATCATAGAAAGCAATTTTGATTTTAATGTTACAGGTGCCATTGCAAGTTCTTTCATATTTTGAAGAGTTGAATATCCGGTTACAAGATTAAAAAAGAGAGAAGCATCATTTACAATTTCTGAGTTTGCAGTAAAAAGCGAAAGGTCAGAATAAATTTTTGCAGTTTTTGGATTGTAATTTCCTGTAGCAAGATGAGCATATCTACGGATTGTATCGTTTTCTCGTCGCATAACCATAATAATTTTTGCATGAACTTTTAAATTTACAAGACCGTAAATAACTGTAACTCCTGCTTCTTCCAGCTCTTTTGCCCAGCCAATGTTTCGCTCTTCGTCAAAACGTGCTTTTAATTCTACAAGGACTACTACCTGCTTTCCTTTTTGAGCGGCTCTTTCAAGTGCACTTATAATAGGAGAATCTTTACCAGTTCTGTAGAGCGTCATTTTTATTGCAAGAACATCTGAATCATCTGCTGCATCCGAAATAAACTTTACAACTGGTTCATACGATTCATACGGAACATGCAAAAGCACATCGTGATGCTTTATTATATCCCAATAAGGTTCATCTTCTGACAATTCTGAAGGATAAAAATGCTGCCATTCCGGAAAGCAGAGTTTTTCCGTACCTTCTACATCACGCAAAGAATTTAAGACATTCGGATCAATAATTTCTTCTACGCAATAAACATCATCTGCAGAAAGTTCAAGTTTTTCCATAAGGAAATTCATAATCTTTTCGCTGGTATTGTTACAAAGCATTTCTACTGGGAAAGAAGATTTTCTTTGAACAAGAACTTTTTCCATTTCATGAATAAAGTTTCTTTTAGAATCTTCGTCTACCGCAAAATCTGCATCACGAGCAACTTTAAAAATCAAAGTTTCTTCAACATTAAACCCTGGAAAAAGATGTGTTCCATATTGAGCAATAATTTCTTCTGCAAGTGCAAATTGTTTTTCCTTGCTATTACTAGGAAGCCATACAATCTGCTGAATACCCAAAGGAATTTGAACTAATGCAATTCTAGGCGAATCTTCATCGCCTTTAAAATTTGGGTCTGTTTTCCTAATTCCAGAAATCGGTTTTAGTAAAAATGCCGCATATTTTGAAAGATTTGTAATATGAGGAAAAGTTTCTGCATCTGTTCTTAACGGCGTAAGAAGAGGATAAACATCGTTTCTAAAAAAATTTAGTGCATATTCATTTTGATTAGTAGAAAAATCCGATGGTTTTACATATGTAATATGATTTTTAGAAAGTAACGGCAAAATCTCGTTTCTAAGGCAATTATGCTGTTCACGAATTATTTGATGTGCCCTAGAAGAAATCTGGCGTAAAACCATTTCTGGGGTAAGCCCCGAAATATCTACAAAATCAGGATTTGAAAAAAGTTGTCTTTTTACGCTCGCAACTCGAACCATAAAGAATTCATCAAAATTGCTGGAAATTATGGAAAGAAATTGCAATCGTTCCAGCAATGGTAAATCTTTTCGTAAAGCCTGATGAAGAACTCGTCCATTAAATTCAATCCATGAAAGTTCTCTATTAAAAAATCTTGGTTCCATAAAACGCTCCGTTTTCCTTATAACAATACAACTTTATAACCAAATACCGATTCAAACAAATCTCCCTTTTCAGAAAGTGCAATTCGTTCAAGTGATAAATTTTGACTTCCTTTTGCTTTTATAAAGAGAGAATCCTTTTTTAAATAAACATTTATGTCTTTAAGCGAATATCCATGACTTCTGTCTAACGCATCCGCAAGGCGTAAAATTGCAGTCAATTTTAGAATTGTCATTCTGTCGCTGCGGGCAAAAACCGGAAACTGCTCATTATCCTGCGGCATTTGTTTTCCACGATGATAACGGGCAATTAAACTTATGATAAGATTTTCCGTGCGTGTAAGACCAAAAATCTCTGAATGGCGAATGATATATTCACTGTGCAAATTATGATCATCCATTCTGATAAAAATTCCAATATCATGAAGAATTGCTGCAACTTCCAGTAAAACTATGGAACGATTCTCAAGCGAAATCTCATCTTTAAGACACTGATAAATGGCAAGTGCATTTTTTCTTACCCTTTCAGCATGAACTTCATCTCCGTGATATTTTCTTAAAAGTGAAATTGCCGAAGCGGTAATCTGCTGATGAAATTCTTCCTGAAGTTCTTCGCCAGCATCATCATTGTGGCTTATAATTACGCCTTCGCGAATGTTCGTTTCTGGAACAATAATGTTTTTACAATTTGTATGATGAACAAACATTTTATAAATTAAAAGACTTACGCACAAAGATTCTGCATCATTATAAGAAATCTTAAAGCGTGCAACACATTCGTCTACGGAATATTCCTGAACTTCATCAACAAAGCGGTCAAAATCTTCACGTTCAATCGACCATAAAAATGTTGAAATCGGTTTTCCGGCATTAACGGCTACAATTGTAGCATCTGAGCCAACTGCCAAAAACTGTTTTACTTCCGAAAGATTTAATTCACTTTCCAAAAGACTTTTTGCATTTAATGCATATTCTTCTATGTAACGTTGAACATCATCATGCGAAGATGCCTGCCCTCGCGTTTTTAATTCAAGCCTTGTAGTTCCAAGTTGCAAACTATGAGCCCCAGCCATTTTGCCTTTTTTCATAAGCATAATTTCTGTGGAACTTCCACCAACTTCAAGAATTACAGAATCTTCTGAACGAACTTTTAACGCTTCTTCTTTTAAACATTCATTTACCGCAAGATACATCAAACGGTTTTCTTCAATGCCGTCGATAACTTTTACCCGAAAACCTGTTGAGGAAAGAATTTTATCCATTACTGGATCTTTATTTTTTGCCTCACGAAATGCAGCCGTTGCAATAACTGTTGTTTCGTTAGGACCAATGCTCCATGCAACAAGTTGTTCTTTAAAACGCTTCAAAATATGAAGAATTTGCGTTTGTGTTTCTCTTGAAATTGAATGTGATGTAAAAACATCACGACCAAGCGAAACCGGCATTTCTGAACGATCCAATACATTACGTTTTCTATCTGATGTAAATTCCGCAACCAGCAGTCGCACACCCGTAGATCCAATTTCAATAACAGCTTCTGGAAGTGTCATATTGCCTCCATTACGGTTTTTTATGCTAATACGCCCAGCCTTTTTTCCGCAAGAGTTTCAAGCAAATACAAACAAAATTTTACACAAATTTAAAGTTTATCAATAAGCATTGAACATTTTCCCGAAGGAATCGGCAGAGTTTTCTTTTTTTGATCCAAAATATTTATTGTAAAATAATAAAGTTTTTCACTTTCCATTTGGATTTCCCAACCACGCGGACTCTTATTACTAAGAATTGTAATAAGATTTCGTTTTAACGAAAGATTTTCGATTCCCATAATTTCAAGGTTAGGAATAATCCAATCAACTGTTTTTCTTGGTAAACTTATAGAAAGCCCGATAACATTTTCAATCATCAATGCAATTGTAGATAAGCCTACCCCAATCATATAATGCGATTTAGGAAAAGTAGTTGAACCTTCAAGTTCCGCCTTCTGCGAATTCATCGGCTTGTATGCTTCGTAAAAATCGCCTTTCTGATTTTCGTCTGCCGGCATAAGTCCGTCTAAAACGTAATACAAATGCCGAATTGAACATTCGCGAGCAAGTTCATATCTCTGATATTTTTCAAGACCTTTTATAACCATAAAATTGAACATAGGGAATACACTTCCGCAATATCCCTGACCAGATTCCTTAAAATGCGAACTATCAGCAGAAAGCGAAGGAAACGGATGATCAAGTCCAAAAGTAGCAGGATTACTTAAATGATTAATGAGCAATTCTGATTTATCGGCACTTGGAATTTCTGCAAGAAGCGGCCAAAAGCCTGCGATTGTTTTTTCTGGAAGTTTATTTCCATCTTTATCCAAATCCATATAAAAACCAGCAGAAGAATCCCACATTAAAGAATTAATTCTAGTTTTCATAGAAAAATAATTTCGTTTGTACTGAAAACTTAAATCCTTATCATTAAGAATATCGCCTAAAACAGACATATGGGCACAATTGATTGCAACAGCCGCATTGAAATCTACAGGATAAAAAACATTTTCACGAGGAGAATTAAACATTGTGCTTGCTGCATGCGGAACTGCATACAAACCATTTTCCATTTTAAAGTTTTCGTCTATCCATACCATATATTTTTGCAAAATCGGCATAACTTCTTTTATTCGTTTTTTATTTGCAGATTTATGATAAAGATTAAATTCAGCCCACGCAAACAAAGGAAGTCCAATTCCTTCTGGGTTAGATTCATCTTTTACTGGTTCATTCGTTTTTACATCATACTTCCAGCGAATTGCACCATTTTCTTCCTGTCGTTCATAAAAATAGTCGATATTCTTATTCGCATCATAATTGCGGTTTGAATATACAAGAAAAAAAGATGAAAAAATACTTTCCAGCTGGTCAATAACCAATTTTTCATCACTAGGAAAAATAAAATAACCGTCAGAAGACTTCTCTCCGTTTTTTGGATTAATCCAGCAATCGGAAAGCACTGTCCATGTCTTATTATAAATGTCTACAAAATCCTGATCATAAAAATGGATTTTTGGAAAATCATGTTTATTCATTTCAAAGCAGTATATCACATTTTTTAACAAAACGGTATAATTTTCAAATATTTCAGGAGTTTTTTTTGTGTATCAATCATTTGTATATGTTGAAACAAGAGTTCAACTTTCTTCAGTAGATTCTGTCTTTATCTGCAATGCTCAAACCGGTAAAATTTCAATAGAAAATTCTGTACTTCAAAGCGTGTACACTCTTGCAAAAGCATTAAATTGTCAGATTCTTACAATTTCTGACATTGAAAAACTTTCTTTTTCTCTTCCTGAACTTAAAAACGAAAAAAAACTTAAAGGCTATTCCGTAAAAATCGCAGAAAAAGGAACGATGTCGCTCAGATTTCACAGCCATCAAAAAACGATTAAAATTCAAGAAATCAGAATTGAAGAAGATTTAGGCCGACTTACCCACGCAAACGGCAAAACTAGAATGGATTATTCTTTTGCAGGAAATCCAAGTATCCGCATAAAAACAGAACCTTCATTTGAACTTGGCGAAGAAGTTCACATTTTTTTGCAGGAACTTCAGCGGCTTACGCAATATCTTAATATAGAAAACACCGAGCAAAAAGATAATTTTATTCGCTGCAATGCTTACGTTTCTCTTTCAAAATATCCATCACTTCCAGATTATTATGTAAAACTTAGGAATTTGAACTCGTTTAATTTTGCTCGAAAAGCCGTAAATCACGAACTTACGCGTCAGGAAAGTATGCTTTCCGCTGGAGAAAAAATCCCAACGGAAAGCCGAATCTGGAACGAAGCAAAATCGTGTACGGAATTTTTTAAGGAAAGGGAATTTTCATCAAAAAGATTTGAACACCTAACACCACCGCAAACGATTAATCTTGAAAATGCAGAAAAGCAATTTTCTAATAAAATAGAAATTGAACTTCCAGAAGAACGTCGGCAGCGTTTTAAAAAGCAGTACGGAGTTTCAAGGCTTCGTGCAGAATTTTTATGCGACACAAAAGAAAAGGCAGATTTTTTTGAAAATGTTGTTTCGCTTGGAGCAAAACCATTAAACGCAGCCCATTGGATGGCAAGCGAATTAACAAGACTTTTGAATAAAAACGAAATAAGCCTTTCAAAGTCAAAAGTAACGCCGCAGCATTTTGCATGGATTATAAAAAAACTTGATTCTAACGAAATCCATAGTTTTACAGCAAAAAAATTACTAAGATTAACATTTGAAAACGGCCATTCTCCCGATAAAATTATGAAATCTTTGAACATTACGGAACTTGCAAACGAAAAAGATCTTCTTCCGTTTGTTCAAAAAGTGCTTAACGAAAACCCTGAACAATGTAAGATTCTTAAAAATGGGCAAATGCAGCCGCTTGAGTTTTTAACCGGGCTTGTAATGAAAGAAACAGAAGGAAAAGCTGTTCCGCAGGTTGTAAAATCTATAATAAAAGAAAAACTGAATATCAGCGTAATTTATATGATTACAACTGGCGGAGCAATTTCTGCAATTCGTCATTCAGATGGAACAATTTCTGCCGGAGACGCAATGGTTTTAAAAAATCTTGCAGAACAAATTGCACCTGAAACTCCGCTGCAAATGATTTCAGCAGGCCAGTATTTAAGTGAAGAACTTGAACCTGAAGACTGGGCAGAACTTATTGTTCAAATAAACACAAGAATAAATGCTGGAACAGCAAGCGGAATCGTAATTACGCACGGAACTTACACTTTAAGTTATACCGCAGCACTTTTATACTGGCTTTTTTCTGATTCGGAAGTTCCAGTTGTACTTACAGCATCTTCTACCCTTCCACTTGAAAGTCAGGAAACGGAAATAAATTTGCGACTTGCACTTGAAACTGCTTCCAAAAAGAAAAATGGCGTTTACGTAATTTACGGAGGAAAAATTCTTTCTCCATTAAATTTACATTTTGAACGACAGGGAATCTTTTCAAACTGGAATCTTACTTCGCAAAAATTTACAGAAAGTGGTTCTATCTCCCTAGCATTTAATGGAATAGGTGAACTTGATAAAGACGTTGTTTCCAAAATCTTAGCGGAAGCAAGCAAAAAAATGTTTATGTGCCGGCTTTATCCTGGTTTTAGAAGCGACCTTTACAATAATCTTTTAAAATATTCTTCTATTCATTCAATATTTATAGAAATGTATGGAATTGGCTCCGGCAATATGAGCGACAGCGACTACTCTTTAAAACAAATGCTTTTGGAAGGAAACAAACGCGGTCACAAATTTTACTGCACATCGCAGCAAAAAATGAATCTGGATTTTTCGCAATCTATAACGGCTCACGGCGTTTGGCGTGAAGGAGCGGTTCCAATGGGCTATCTTACGACTGAATCTGTAATCGCCCTTTACTTTGCGTGCTCCCTTTGTGCCGACAATGATTCAGAATTAGACGAAATGATGGAAAATTATGCTAGTCTTTATTCAAATCCGTAAATCGTAGTGAGTACGATTGCCGACTTTCATTTTTTAAATCGTACTCACTACGAAAGATGCTGAAAACGTTTTTTAATTTTCAAGACTATCTTCTGTTTGTAAATCGTTTTGATTTTTTTCTATTGCTTCTGGATAAACTAAGCGAATCTGTTCAACTTGTTTCTTATGGCGTGATTTTAAAAGCAAAGAATTTGTATCATTCTGGAAAACATAACCCGATGAATTATAAGTTTCAAACCTTGAATCCGTTCTGAATGCAAGATTATAAATATAAATCGTCTGGAATTTTTCTATTCCGTTTATAATCACATAATGAGTATACGATTCCGGGAAGTCTATATTTAAAGTAATTGTTCCCTGATTATCATTTTCGTATGAAATATCATTTGCACAAGTCCAAGCCCAAAGAGCTCTTCCATTATCAAAACCAAGAAGTTCAAAATGAGGATAGAAAGAATTATCGTGCGAAACAATCGGATAAATTTCGCCCAAAGTTTTTAAATCAAACGAAGAACTTTCTTTAAGATAAGAACTTATAATGTAACGGCCGCCCGAAATGTAAGATGCATTCTGCGTTATTTTTCCGTAACCAAGAACAGCATCTCCAGCTTGAAGTGCCTGAAGTACAGAAAGGAAAATTCCATTTTCTGCAATCGTTATAGAATTTTCATCTGCAACACAAGAAGAAGCAATTCTTTGAACACATTTTACAGCAACTGGGGCTAAAAGATTTGCAAGGTCCTGATTTTTTGTGCAAAGTTCGTTGTATACATTAAGAATACCGATGACATATTGCAAACTCTTATCAGAAACATCAAGTGCAGCAGTTTCAGTTAAGAGTTTTCTTATAGAAGTAGAACCTGGGTGCATTACCATATAATCTGCAATAAAGCGTACTGTAAATACATCAAGGGATAACGATTCTGCAGAACGAGCAATCATTTCGCCATAATTTTTAAGTTGCAAAAGAAGCGGTTCATTAACACGGGCAAGAGTATCAAAATAAGGAGCAGAAAGGAATGTTCGCAATGCACTTCTTTTAAAATTCTGCGGAACTAAATCTAATGCATCGTTATACCTTCCCTTTTCTGCCATTACCGCAACGAATGAAACCGCTTCCTGCTCACTAACAGTCTGCGAATCTGACGGAATCTGACTGAATGCATTTATAAGATTCTGCTTAAGGTTTTCAATATTTGCATTAAATACTTCTTCCGAAGCAGCTGAAAGAGCAATACAATCTTCAAAAGAAAATGAAGCCGTTTTATCTGAATATGAATATGAGGCAAGTTTTTCAGCAGCAGAAAGGGCAATACAATCGCGGGAAATATCAGAAGCATTTAATTCCCAAGTATTTTTCTTGTTTTCAACCTTAACTCTTCCGCTTTCTTTTGACGAAACTGAAGTTCCTACCGCAAAGTTATATGGAATAAAAACCTTTGAAACATTTTTAGGAAAATTACCTTCTATCGAAAGATATGCTTTTGGAGTTTCATCGCTTACAGAAAAACGAAGAACAATATTATTTGTAAAATCGAACTCGCACGAAAGAGGCGAAAGTTTTTTCCAATTTTTAAGAGTGATTTCATGTTCAGACCCATTTATAACAGCCCGAATAGGTTCAGAATCAGTTCCGCTAAAATTTAATCCATTGAATTTTACATCGAATTTATTTTTTAGTAGAATATTATTGTCTTGAGTTGATTCTAAAAGAGTAATATGGAGATTTCCCAGTTTTTCTGAAATAATTGAATCATTCTTAAACTGAAGAACAAAAATACCGATAATTGCAACAGTATAAATTATCAGAAGTGTAACCGCTTTTTTTAAAAATTGTGCAAACATTTCGGTAAGTTTAACTAAAGGACAAATGAATTTCAACATACCCCATAAAAGACTTTGGAGATTTTATGAAGATTAAAGTTTTTTTTATTTCATTTTTTTTATTTATTTCAATGAATATTGGAATTTGGTCAATTAGTGCAGAATCTGTGAACTTTGCACAAGACTTACAAAAAAATCTTATGGAAGGAAATATCGATAAAGCAATCCAACTTTACGATACAATCCCGGAAAATCTTAAAAATGATGCAGATTTAATGCTCTTAAAAGCTTCTCTTTTGCTTTCTGTAAATAGAATTGATGACGCAAAAGCAATCATAAATGACCTTAAATCTTTAGGAAATGATTCCATCGAACTTTTAGAAGTAGAACTTGAAATCATCAATGCCGGTGGAAAATTTTCTGAAATTCAAAATGCTGCAAATGCCTTACTTTTAAAAGACCCAAAAAAT
Organism: uncultured Treponema sp.; assembly: GCA_964482455.1. Taxonomy (GTDB): domain Bacteria; phylum Spirochaetota; class Spirochaetia; order Treponematales; family Treponemataceae; genus Treponema_D. Next base: position 55,972 of record CAYZXM010000001.1, read on the forward strand.
GTTACGGCAAATCTTATTCTTGGAAATCAGCAGGCTTTAAAAAAGAAATATAAACTTGCTTCCGGATATTACAAAAAAGTAATTCAAAAAGATCCTGAAAATGAAGAAGGTCTTTTTGGTTATGGGCAAATGAATTATTACCTTGGAAACCTTGAAGAATCAAAAAATGCGTTTAATACGCTTTGTTCAGTAAATCCACAAAGCAGCATTGCTTATCAGTATCTTGGAAAACTTGAAGCAGAATACGAAAACTACAAAAACGCCATAGAATACGTGCAAAAAGCAATCGCTATTTTTCCAGAAGAAACGGATTATTACCTTGATTTAGGTCAATATTCAAGAAATATAGGTCGTTATGCGGATGCAGAAAAAGCATGGTCAACAGCAATAAAACTTTCACCGGATTATTTTTTAGGCTATGCCTACCGAGCCGGTCTTTACGATGAACAAGACAAAATTCAGGAAGCCCTTAACGACTACAAAATGGTTATAAAAACGAACCCAAAATATTATTTTGCCTTTGAAGAAATTGGAATTTTGGAATTCCATATGGAAAATTGGGAAGAATCTAGAAAATATTTTACAAAAGCGAATGAAATAAACGAATCTTACGCATACAAACTTATGATTCTTGCAACTTACATAAAACAAAGAAAGAATCTTGAAATGAAGCAGCTTTCAGAAAAATATATGAAAACTTTGGACAGAACATCTCTTGAATACAAAATGATTCGTTTGTACCACGACCAAGGGCCTTTTAACGCAGAAAGTGCAATCGCAAAAGACATAGAAAAAGAAACAGAAAAAAACAAAAAAGGAAAAATGAAATATTACCTTGCTCTTTATTATGATATGAAAGATTCAGATTCTGTTGCGGCAGAATACTATAATCAAATTACAAAAATGCAAACGCCGATGTTCTTTGAATATAGACTTGCAGAATGGGCATACACAAATTCTTTAAAAAAGTAAAAATTAAGGCAGAAAAAAATGAATCAAACACAAAAAGAACTTGATTTTAATGGAAAGAAAATCACATTAATTGGAACGGCACACGTTTCACAGGAAAGCATAAAAGAAGTTACGGATTACATAACAGAAAACAAACCCGATACAGTTGCCGTAGAACTTGATGAAAAACGAGCAGATTCCCTTAAAAATCCTGACACATGGAAGCAACTTGACATTATAAAAGTTCTTAAGAAAAAAGAAGGATTTCTTTTGCTTGCAAATATCGTTTTATCTTCGTTCCAAAAAAGAATGGGTAAAAAAGTTGATGTAAAACCAGGTGAAGAAATGCTTTCTGCCATAAAAACCGCAGAACAGCTTAATATTCCAACTGTAATGGCAGACCGCCCGATTCAAACAACATTAAAACGTGCATGGGCAAAAAGTTCAGGAAGCGGAAAAATAAAATTACTTTCCGCCTTACTTGCAAGCGGTTTTTCAAAAGAAGAAGTTTCTCCGCAGGAAATAGAAAATTTAAAAACAAGTTCCGAAATGGATTCAATGATGAAAGAACTTTCAGAGTATCTTCCAGTTGTAAAAGAAGTTCTTATTGATGAGCGGGATTTTTATCTTGCAAGCAAAATCTGGAGCGCAAAAGGAAATAACATTGTTGCAATCATAGGAGCAGGCCACCTTGAAGGCGTTTCTTCGTACCTTGAAAAACTTTCCAAAAATGAAAAATCTTCCGACACAACAGAAATTGAAACAATTCCACCTAAAAAAGTCAGTTCAAAAATACTTTCTTGGGTAATTCCTGCATTAATCATAATTTTAATATTAGCTGGATTTATTTTTGGCGGAAAAGAAGCCGGCAAAGGAATGACGCTCAGCTGGATTTTATGGAACGGCGGACTTGCAGCCATTGGTGCCGTTATCGCTTTGGCTCATCCATTAAGTATTTTAATTTCGTTTATTGCCGCCCCAATCACATCTCTTTGCCCATTTATTGGCGTAGGAATTCTTTCTGGAATTACGCAGGCATTTATCTGTAAACCGCAGGTAAAAGACCTTGAAAACATTTCAGATGATGCTTCAAACATTAAAGGCTTTTATAGAAATAAAATCCTAAGAATCCTTTTGGTATTCTTTTTTTCTTCCATAGGAAGTTCGATTGGAACATTCGTTGCTGGAGCCGACATCATTGCCTCTCTTTCAAAAATATTTATGTAACTTTACATTTTGTTTTGCGGTTCTATTTTTATGAAACGTTCTAATCTTTCTTTTTTTGTGCCAGTAATATTTTTGAATTGCGTCTGTGCATTTACAGAACCTTCCCTTTCTGGATTTTTACATAACGACTTGGAATTAAAAAAACTTGCACTTGAGGTACAAAAAAGTTCACTTTCAAAAAATAAAACCTCCATACAAAACGGCTTTAACGTAACACTTTCAACCGGAAGTGCAAATTTTAAATTTTCAGGCGAAGAAACAAACGTTTCATTTGAACCATCTGCTTCGCTTACTGTTCCGCAAGCACGAAATTTATCCGGTTCTGTTTCTTCAAAAATAAAAATAAAAGACGGAAAGAACAACTCTACGGATACAACATTTTCTTTGGGAATAGATTTAATTTCATCTTTTCAAAAAGAAAGAGAACTCACCCTTTTAAAAGCCGAACGAAGTCTTCTTGAATCAAAACGGAAACTTCAAAATCGAGCATTGGAAGCAGAAAAAGAATATTACACAACGCTCAGAAATCTTTTTTCTTCTGCAAGCGAAATATCGTCTGCCCACAACACACTTTACGATGACACAGTCGATTTTGAAGAAATAAAAGCAAAAGGATATTCAAAAACGTCTGCAAAATATCGACAGGCAGAAATGAAAGTTATTTCTGACAAACACGAAATAGAAACAAAAATCCATGAACTAGAACACGATTGTGCAGTTTTTGCGTCTAAATGCGGAACGGATTTTAAAGACGGAACAAAACCCGAAGATTTTCTTCCAAAAGAAATTCCTTTTGCAGAGCCAATAGATATTCTAAGTTTTTTAAAAGAAAATTACACAAAAATTGAAAGTGCAGAATACGAACATAAAATTGGCGTTTTAGAACGTTCCGCTCAAAAAGATTTTTCGCTTTCGCTTTCAGGCGGTTACACATTAAAAAATTCAAATACATCATTTTCTGATGATTCAGAAAATTCAGACACAATAAATGCTTCAATTTCTTCTACATACAAAGGACTTTCTGCAAGCACAGGAATTTTTATTCCAAAAGACGGAACAGAACCTACATACTCTTTAAGTGCTTCAATAAATCCAAATTCATTCAGAACAGCAAAAATCGATAAAAAAACTGACTCTTATAATAATGAACAGGAACTTATCGCCATTAATTCTGCACAAAACGACTACGACACAGACGTCATAGATAAACAAACAGAATTAAACGACATAATCTGGTCAAAAAAACAAAACAAAAAAACTTACGATTTATATTCAACACTCACAGACGATATGAAAAATCTTTTTTCAGAAGGAATTGTTCGCGAATCAGAATATTTAAATGCGTTCAGCAACAAAGAACTTTATCGCTTTAAACTAATAATAAACGACATCGATCTTATAATTTATAACAATTCAACAAAATTATTATTCTGCCGCGACAGTGAAATTAATGAATAAGGAATAAAAAATGAACAAAATCAACTTAAAAAAAATTCCATTAAAAATAAAAATTCTTGCTGGCTTTTTTATTTTTATTGCAGTTGTAATTTTATCCCTTGTGACTGTAAAAAAAATCATAAATATTAAAAATCTTGATTCAACATTTTACACAGTAAGAAAGGAAACCTACGAAAACTGCATAGAAATAGCCGGCACAGTTTCCGCCGCAGAAGAACAAAAACTTCAGGCTTTAAGCGACGGAACAGTAACTGGCGTTTACGTTAAAGCCGGCGACATCGTAAAAAAAGGAGACATTCTGCTGCAGTTAGACGATACAACTCAGCAATATAATCTTGCAAAGCACGATTACGATATGCAGGTTACAAAGGCAAACGGTTCGCAAAAAGAATATCGCCTTATGGAAACGCAACGACTTTCCCTTGTTCAAAAAGTTCAGGATAGGCAAATCGTTGCCACTTTTGACGGAATAATTGCAGACCTTGATGTTTGCGTAAACGATTCCCTGGAAGCAAAAGATTCAATCGGAACAATCGTAAATGTTGACTATCTTACAGCAGACGTTGAAATTGCCGAAACAGATGTTTCAAAACTTGCAATAGGTCAAAAAGTAGAGTTTACATTCCCATCATATCCAGAAAAAACTGTTTACGGCTACGTTTTAAGCTGGCCTGCAATCGGGGAAGTTACAAGTCGCGGAGCTACAATCGTCAACGCAAAGGTGCGTATAGATGAATATCCAAAAGAAATTCTTCCAAACTTTTCGTTTACAGGAAAAATCCAAATTACAGAGCCGGAAGAATACCTTGTTGTAGAACGAGAAGCCATCGGATACGAAAACCACGCTCCTTACGTTGAACTTTTAAAAAGCGGAAAAAAGATTTCTGTGCAAGTACAACCTTATGGAAGCGATTATGTAAAAATCCTAAGCGGTCTTTCAGAAGGAGAAGTATTAAAAGCACAGTCAAAACCCAAAATGAGCGGCTGGAACAAAAATCAAAGAATGGGCGGAAATAAAAACCAAAAACAAGACAAAAACGGTCCAATAGGTGGTGGAATGGGAGCCGGCGGTCCGCCACCAGGAGGATTTTAATGCAAAAAACAGTAATCCGAATGGAAAACGTATTCCGCACATACAAAATGGGCGAAAACGAAGTTCACGCACTAAGAGGAATATCGTTTTGCGTAAATCAAGGCGATTTCCTTTCAATTATGGGCCCGTCAGGTTCAGGAAAATCCACTTGTATGAATATGATTGGCTGCCTGGATCGCCCGACATCTGGAATCGTTGAAATAAACGGCAAAGAAACCGCCGGAATGACAGAAGAAGAACTTGCCGTTTTACGAAACAAAACAATCGGCTTTGTATTTCAGCAGTATCACCTTTTACCAGGTTTAACCGTGCTGGAAAACGTAATGCTTCCGCTACGCTACGCTGGCGTTGAAAAATCAGAAAGAATCAAAAGGGCAAAAAACGCCTTAAACCTTGTCGAATTAAGCGAACGACTTTCTCATCACCCGAACGAACTTTCCGGCGGACAAAAACAACGCGTTGCAATAGCACGAGCAATGGTTACAAACCCGGCAATAATTCTTGCAGACGAACCAACAGGTGCCTTAGACAGTAAAACAGGAAAATCTGTAATGGCTCTTTTTAAAAACATAAACAAAAACGGAACGACAATCGTAATTGTAACGCACGACCAGACAATCGGCGAAAGCACAAAAAGGTGCATCCGTATTTTTGACGGAATGATTCAATCTGATTCAATAAACGAAAATTATGAAAAAGAAGAGGCACAAAATGTTTGAAGATTTTATTGATGCCCTGCAGAACTTTAAAAGAAACAAAACCCGCACATTTCTTTCACTTTTGGGCGTAATTATCGGGGTTGCCTCCGTTATCGTAATTACAAGTATGGGAAGCAGTTCCACTCAGGAAATAAAAGAAACATTCGGCTCTTCTGGGTTAGATGTAGTAAGCGTTTCAAGCGGATTTATGCGAAGAAAACGCAACGCCGTAACGATAACATTTGACGAATCATTTAGAAAAACTCTTTTTGAAAAAGTAGAAAACATAAAAAAAATCTGGTACAAAAACTCCGTATCTGCAACACTTTCCTACGGCGAAACAAGTTCTACCATAAGTTGCAATGCAGTAGAAACAGGTTATCTTGAAATGTATGGTCTTGAACTTACAGGCGGGCGTTACATAAACGTTACGGATAACCAGGAAGGAACGCAAAAAATAATATTAGGCAGCACAATTGCCGAAGCACTTTTTCCGGCAGGCGACGGAGTTGGCAAAAACATACTTTTTACAACAAATTCAGTTTCTTTTAGTTTTCAAGTAATCGGAGTTTTAAAAGAACAATCTTCTGGAATGGAATCGTCTACAAATTCTGCATATATTCCTCGCGGATTTTATTCAAAAAAAATAAAACCAAACCCTTCCGCAGAAACAGTAATGGTTCAGGCAGTTTCACAGGAAAAAGCAACTTCACTTGCAGACACACTTGAAACGTACTGCGAAAATCTTACCGGTACATCTTATTCAGTAAATGTAAGGTCAATGCAAACAATGATTGAACAAATGTCTTCAATAACAAATACGCTAAGCCTTATGCTAAGTGCAATCGCCGCGATTTCCCTTCTTGTAGGTGGAATTGGAATAATGAACATAATGATTGTTACCGTAACCGAACGAAAACAGGAAATAGGAATAAGAAAAGCATTAGGAGCAAAACCAGGCGACATAAAAAGGCAGTTTCTTGTAGAATCCGCTTCAATTACGCTTATTGGTGGCATTTCAGGAATAATTTCAGGGATTTTAGTAAGCCTTGCAATTGAATACGTAAAAAACACAAGTTTTACAATCAGCATTACCGCGTGTGCAGTAAGTTTTGTGTTTTCCGTTGCAATAGGAATCTTTTTTGGCTTAAACCCGGCAATAAGAGCTGCAAAACTAGACCCAATTCAGGCACTTGCAGACGAATAAAAACTCGCCTTAAAACAAACTTCTAAACGTCGTTGTGTTTACAAATGTCATTAAACATACAGGAAGAACATTTTGCCTTATTCGCAGTGCAAACATAACGACCATGAAGCAAAATCCAATGATGAGCGTGTTTCATATGACAGGCAGGAATACGCATAACCAAAGATTTTTCCACTTCCAGCGGAGTTTTTCCGTCGGAAAGCCCCAGTCTGTGACTTACCCTAAAAACGTGGGTATCCACCGGCATAGTCGGCTTATCAAAAATAACATTCAGCACAACATTTGCAGTTTTTCTTCCAACTCCAGGTAGTTTTAAAAGGGAATGAATGTTATCCGGCACTTCTTCATAAAAATCTGTGCAAAGTTTTCTGCAAAGCCCCAAAATGTTCCAGCTTTTCTCTTTGTATAAACCCAGCGGTTTTATGTAGGAAATAAGTTCGTCTTGCGAAAGAGTCAACATTTCTCTAGGCGTATCCGCCCTTTTAAAAAGTTTTTCCGTAACTTTGTTCACCGCTTTATCCGTAGTTTTAGCAGAAAGAACAACGGCAACTAAAAGCGTGAACGGCGAATAATAATTCAATTCAGGTTTTGGAAAAGGATTTTCCTGCTTAAACCGAGCAAAAACCTGAATTACTTCCACATCAGAAAGGAGCATCCTTTACCACTCGCCTTTATTTTACCAAAGCCCTTAATTCATCGGCTTTGTCCGCCTGTTCCCAAGGGAATTCGCTACGTCCAAAATGACCATAAGTTGAAGTTGCCCTATAAATAGGACGACGGAGATTCAATGTTTTACAAATTCCTGCCGGAGTGCAGTCGAATACTTTTTTTACAGCCGCTTCGATTTTATCAATCGGAGCTTTTTCCGTTCCGAATGTTTCAACAAGAATAGAAACAGGGAAAGGAACGCCAATCGCATAAGAAAGCTGAATTTCTGCACGGTCTGCAAGTTCCGCTGCAACAATATTTTTTGCAATATAACGAGCCATATATGCAGCCGAGCGGTCAACTTTAGAAGGGTCTTTACCGCTAAAAGCACCGCCGCCGTGTCGGCCCATTCCGCCGTAAGTATCTACAATAATTTTTCGACCAGTAAGACCAGCATCTCCGTCTGGACCGCCAGTAACAAATCTTCCTGTAGGATTAATGTGATATTTTGTGTTTTTGTCTAAAAGTCCTGAAGGTTCAAGAACTGGTTTTATAATTTGTTCAATGATTGTTTTTTCAATCTCTTTGTAAGAAATTTCTGGGTTATGCTGATGCGAAACAACAACAGTATCAATTCTGAATGGTTTTCCCTCTTTGTATTCGATTGTAATCTGACTTTTAGAATCAGGGCGAAGCCATTCAATTCTGCCAGATTTTCTTAACGCTGCAGCAGAACGAAGAATCTTATGTGCATACATAATAGGTGCTGGCATAAGTTCAGGCGTTTCGTTACAAGCGTAACCGAACATCATTCCCTGGTCGCCTGCCCCCTGCTGTCCGCCGTACTGTTCAAGACCTTCGCCTGCAACTCCCTGATTAATATCTGCTGACTGAGCGTGAAGGCGGTTTTCAAACTTAAACTTTTTTGCGTCTAAGCCAAACTCTTTATCTGTGTAGCCGATTTCTGCAGCAACTTCGCGGGCAATTTTTTCTGCATTTTTATTAATGAACTTAATGTTTTCTTTTGCGTTTTTTGTAAAACGGATTTCACCGCCAACAAGAACGAAATTAGTTGTTGCAAATGTTTCGCAGGCAACGTGTGCATCAGGATCTAATGTAAGACAAGTGTCAAGAATAGCGTCTGAAATCTGGTCGCAAAGTTTATCAGGATGTCCCTCGCTTACAGATTCAGAAGTAAAAAGGTAATGTGATTGTTTAGAAGAAAAAAGTCCCATAAAAATGGTCTCCTTTTTAGCAAAAAATTTCAGGTAAAATGCCTGGCTCCGCTTGCAATTTGGATAAATCAACGGAGGAATTTATGTTCATAAACGTTAATATAAAACAGAAAATTCTTCAATAACCTGAACTTAGAGTTTTAAAACAATTGCAAAGAAAACGCTCTCGGCGTCTTTCCCGAATGCTGCTTTTTTTTAAATCCAGCTTCGGGGTTTTCCCGAACGTCGTTTTTGTTAAAAGTCTGTCTTCGGGATTTTCCCGATTGCCGTTTTTGTTAAAAGTCCGACTTCGGGATTTTCCCGATTGTCGTTTTTGTTTAAAATCCAGCTTCGGGATTTTCCCGAACGTCATTTTTAAAAAAGTCCAGTTTCGGGAAAGCGAACTCGCCTTATTTTTTGCTTTTTTATAAAAAATTAAATTCTATTTACGCTAAAGCGTGCTATAATTTTGAACTATGAAAACACTAGAAAAATCAACAGGCACTTCCATTCCGTTGGGAGCAATCTATTCAGATAGAAAAAATGGCACCGTAATCGGTGAATACACAGACTTACCAGAATTTGCAAAATTCTGTAAAAAAGCGGGTTTTACTCTTTTGCAACTTTTGCCGGTAAACGATACGGGAACGCAGTCCAGTCCATACAGCGGGCTTAGTGCGTTTGCCCTTCATCCAATTTACATAGACTTAACTGCTCTTCCTGAATTTAAATCTCTTTACTCTTCTGATTCTAATTTTAAAAAAGCATTCGATAAAATGATTAAGGATTTTCCGTATAATCCTCATGGCCGCTACAATTACGAAGGGATTCTTAATGCAAAAACGGCTCTTTTAAATCTTCTCTATGAATCAACAGAGATTGCAAAAAAAGAAAAGGCTACCGACGAACTTTCATCTTGGATAAAGAAAAACGATTGGATTGTTCAATACGCTGTTTATAAAAATCTTAAGGTAAAATACAACCAAGCAACTTGGAAAGACTGGTCAAAAGAAGATAGAAATCCTACTGAAAAACAGATTTTAGACCGCTGGAACGATAAAAAACTTTTAAAAGCACATTTATTTTTTGCCTGGGTTCAAATGCGAGCAAACGAACAGTTTAAAGACAGTGCAGAAAAAGTAAAAAAAGAAGGAATTACTTTAAAGGGCGATATGCCTATTCTTATGAATGAAGATTCCTGCGATGCGTGGGCTTTTCCGGGAATTTTCAATCATAATTTAAGAGCCGGATCGCCTGTAGACGGTGAAAATCCTACCGGGCAGAACTGGGGCTTTCCTACTTACAACTGGGAATATCTTAAAGAAAATAACTTTACATGGTGGAAGAGCCGTCTTAAAGTGGCAGAACAGTATTACGGTGCATACCGTCTTGACCATATTCTTGGCTTTTTTAGAATTTGGGCAATTCCTGTTCGCGATACAACTGCTGTTTTGGGACACACTGTTCCTTACACTCCGATTTCGCGTGATGACTTACACAACATAGGTTTTGATGATGCAAGAATCCGCTGGTTAAGCCAGCCGCATGTGCCTACAAGTCTTATTGAAGATATTACGTGGAATCACGAAAAAGCAGTTTCAATTCTTTCTAAGTTTATGGATAGAATCGGAAACGAAGAACTTTGGCTTTTTAAAAAATCGATTTTGGGCGACAAAGATATTTACGAATCGAACTTAGCTTCTTTTTGCGAAGGGGATTCGGAAAAACGCTGCAAAGATGCTTTAAGCAAGGCTTGGCAAAATCGATGTCTTATAGAAATTACGGAAAATAACTTTGTTCCTGTTTGGACATATTACACATCTTCTGCATGGGCTTCGCTTAATGATGGCGAAAAGAATGCATTAAAAAATCTGATTGGTGCAAAAGAATGGGAACAGAATAAACTTTGGGAAACTCAATCTGATGAGATTCTTAGTGCATTGACTGGCTCTGTAAAAATGATTCCTTGCGGCGAAGACCTTGGTGCAGACCTTCCTTGCCTTCCTGCTGTTATGCAGAAAAACGGAATTCTTTCGCTTAGAGTAAACCGCTGGTGCAGAAAATGGAATGAACCGGGTAAACCTTATGTTCCGCTTAACGAACTTCCGCCGCTTTCTGTAACTACGACTTCTGTTCACGATTCTCCTACTGTAAGACAGTGGTGGGACGAAGACAGAGACGGCTCTTCTTTGTTTGTAAGGACAAATCCTTGGGCTTTTGGAATTGACGGTTTTGATCAGGCAAAAATTAACGAAACTGCCTCTTTACCGTTCAGTCCGTTTATTGCAGAAGGTTATTTAAAGGGCGTTGCAACGTCTAATTCTGCTTGGATTATCAATCCTTTGCAGGATTTTATGGCAATGGAAAAGAAATACTGGAATCCTGATGCAAATGCTGAACGCATAAATATTCCGGGTTCTGTAAACGAGTTTAACTGGACTTATAGAATGCCGGTTTGCATAGAAGAACTTGAAAAAGATTCTTCATTAATTGAAAAAATAAAGGGAATTGTTGCCCTTCATAAATAGCAAAATATATTTGTTTTTTTGCATTTTTAAATTCCATATACACTTTTGGAGGAACAAATGGGAATTTCTTACAACGAGTTTCACGTAGGACGAAAAATCCGCGATATATGTAAATTTGATGAACGTCTTTATTCTTCTAGCGGAAATGTCGTCATTGCAAATATGCAGGGCATTCGCAAATTCGCAGAAAAATTAAATACTTATTTTGATTCTTTGGGGCAAAAAGAAAAAAGGATTTCTGCTGGCTCTTTGAACGCAATGGGTCTTATTGATGAGGTTTTCCATTACGTTTGCATGCTTTACCGCCGCGATAAAATGGCAGATTCGTTTAAAAAAGTTTTGCAGGCTTTGGATTCTTCCCTTAAAAAAGAGGAAGTTGATTCTCTTCTTTTGGATTTTTCAGAGGAATTTCCGCCTGTAGAAGTGTATCAGGGTAAAATCAGTGCAAAAGAATATCTTTTAAAAGAAGAACTTGATTCCGGCACTGGAAAAACAAGAAGTAACCGCGAACAAACGCTTGAAGAACTTATTCTTTTGCGTCTTGCAAATGAAAACCCTGCTTTTAAGCCTTTTAGCGTTCTTTTTAATGATAAAAAACTTAAAGAAAATCCTCTTTATGAAAAATCATGGAAGATAATTCAGGAAACTTTTGCTTCTATGCCAAAGTTCGGGCCGTTTAACAACGATTTAATCAATATGCTTCGCGAACCTGTTGTTTTTAGCCCGGAAAGCTTAAAAGGTCAGCTTGATTATATCCGTCAGTATTGGGCAGATTTACTTGGCGACTGGCTTCGCCGTCTTTTGCAGGGTATGGATATTCTTACGGAAGAAGAAAAAATGTTTATGAAGTACAACCCTATAAATGGTGGCGAAGTAAACATGGAAGCTTACAATTACGACGGTCTTATGAAAGAATACGAAAGGTTCAGCCCAGACCGCGAATGGATGCCTCGCGTTATTCTTATGGCAAAAACTGTTCTTGTATGGCTTGATCAACTTACAAAAAAATATAACCGCCCTATCACTCGCCTTGATCAAATCCCTGATGAAGAACTTGATACTTTGCGTGATGAAGGTTTTACTGGCTTGTGGCTTATCGGTCTTTGGACCCGCAGTAATGCTTCTAAACGTATTAAACAGTTGTGTGGTAACCCAGAAGCGGCTGCCTCTGCATATTCTTTGTACGATTACAATATTGCAGAAAATATTGGCGGTTGGGATGCTCTTTCTAACCTTAGAACAAGACTTTGGCAAAGGGGCATTCGCCTTGCTTCTGATATGGTTCCAAACCACACTGGTATGGATTCCGACTGGGTTGTAAATCGTCCTGATTTATTTGTTCAGCGTCGCGATTTGCCTTCTTCTTCGTATACTTTTAACGGCGAAAATCTTTCGTGGGATCCAAACGTAGGCGTTTGGCTGGAAGATCATTACTACAATCACACTGACTGTTCTGTTGTTTTTAAGCGTGTTGATTTTAGAAATGGAGACACTCGTTACATTTATCACGGAAATGACGGTACTGGTATGCCGTGGAACGATACTGCTCAAATTAACTTCTTAAATCCTGAAGCAAGGGAAGCGGTTATGCAGGATATTCTTCACGTTGCCCGAAACTTTCCGATTATTCGTTTTGATGCGGCAATGGTTCTTGCAAAAAAATCAATCCGAAGACTTTGGTACCCAAAACCTGGTTCTGGTGGCGATATTTATTCAAGAAGCGAATCTGCTCTTTCTGATGCAGAATTTGAAGCAAAGATTCCTGCTGAATTCTGGCGTGAAGTTGTAGACCGAGTTGCAAAAGAAGTTCCGGATACACTTTTACTTGCAGAAGCATTTTGGATGATGGAAGGTTACTTTGTCCGCACTTTGGGTATGCACCGCGTTTATAACTCGGCATTTATGAATATGCTTAAAAAAGAGGAAAACCAAAAATACCGCGATTCTGTAAAAAACACAATCAAGTTTGACCCACAGATTCTTAAGCGTTACGTAAACTTTATGAACAATCCTGATGAAGATACGGCGGTTGCTCAATTTGGAAAAGACGACAAATATTTTGGCGTTTGTACATTGATGATTACTATGCCGGGTCTTCCAATGTTTGGTCACGGTCAAATCGAAGGCTTTACAGAAAAATATGGAATGGAATTTACAAAGGCCTACAAAAATGAAACTCCTGACCAAAATCTTATAAATCGACATTGGCACGATATTTTCCCACTTATGAAAAAGCGATACGTTTTTGCAAATGTAGAAAACTTTTTGTTCTATGATGTTTGGGATAATGGTCATGTAAACGAAAATATTTTTGCATATTCAAACTCTTGCGGTGATGAATATTCTGTCGTTTTCTATAACAATAAGTATGAACGTGCTCAAGGTTGGATAAAACAATCTTGTGAATATGCTGTAAAAATTGGCGAAGGCGAAAACCAGCACGTTGAAATGCGGTCAAAATCAATTTCAGAAGGATTGAATCTTCACGCAGAAGATAATAAATTTTGCATTTTCCGTGAACATCGCTCAGGATTATGGTTTGTTCGTCGCAGTAAGGAAATTTGCGAAAGAGGAATGTACATTGGCTTAAACGGCTTTGAATACCAAGTTTATATGGACATTCACGAAGTTTCTGACGGTGCAAACCACAAATACCAGACTTTGTGCGATAGTCTTCAAGGACGTGGCTGTTACGACCTTGAAACTGAATGGGAAGAAATTTGCTACCGCGAACTTTATCAGGCATTTAATTCGTACGCTGGGGCTGTTTTACCGGGAATCCATTCAATTTTAAGTCCTATTTCTAAAAAGATTTCTGACGCAGAAGCAAAAAAGCAACTTAAAGAAATTGCCTTAAATGCAAAAAATGCTGCACTCTCGTTCTACGATGTTGCACAGAAATTTGCTGGAGATGAAAAAATGCAGGAAGGCGAAAAGCAGTTCAAAACTTTTGAAAAACTTGCAGAAAAAATCATTCTTCTTGCTATAAACGACAAGGCAAAACCTGCCAGCGACATTGCGGTAAGTCTTAAAAAAGCAAAAACTTTAAGCGAATATTTTGAAACACTGTTTGCAACAGATAAAAATCTTCCTGAACAGCTTATTGCTTTTGCAATGGTAAAAGAGTACGCAGAAAAAGGTCTTGCTGAAAAATGGGCGTTTGCACGAAAATTCAGCGGATATTTCTCTTCTTATGGAATTAACCTTGGAGACGCAAAAGGAAATATATCTCGTCTTTTTGCTCTTTCTGAAGTTTGCGACGTTAAAGCCATTGAAAAAGACGAAAAAACAGCTTTGTATAAAATCGTAAAATTCTTAACAGAAAGCAAATATGCAAAAATGCTGACTGGAGCAAACCTTTACGACAACACGCTTTGGTTTAACAAAGAAACAAGCGATTGGACAATTTTCCACACATTTGCACTTTTACTTTTACAAGACGCCGATGAAAAAGCCATTTTCAATGCTTTTGAAACTTTAATAAAGGCAAAAGATAAGGCCGAATACAAATGCGACATTTTTATAAAACCTTTTGCACCAAAACAGGCAAAAACAAAAACGGCAAAAGAAAAGATTGCAAAATCAGACGAAAAAAAGCCAAAAGCAAAAAAATGTAAAAAATAACGGTTAAAAAATAACAGCGGAATCTTAAAGGTTCCGCCGTTATTTATCTTTTTTTTTACCATAAAGATTCAATTATTTTTTTTATTTCTTCACAAGATTTTATGCAGGGACTTCTTAAAGAAGTCTTTTTTCTTGCGTCTTTAATCGATTCTGGCATTTCAACTTTTTCGCCGATTGTGTGATATACATATTCTGAAGAAAGACTTGGATGATCTCGACTAATCAAAACTGTTGCATATTCTTCATCCCTTGCTGCCGCTTGAATTTTTGCACAAGCGTACGCTTTTGCCGTGTCTGAATCCACTGCAAGCCTGTACTTTAAGAATAATTCTTTTGCAGCATCGTCTACTTCAACTTTGTTTATATCTATAGGAAAAACAAAATGACGCATCATTAATCTATTTGTACTAAAAACATCTTCAAGCCGTTCCAAATTAGACGGCTCTGCAACATCGCATTTAGGGCGTTCATTTAATGGAACCAACGAATCAAGAATAATCGGATTTCCACCAGGATTTACAGCAAAACCATCCGTAGAAGGAAGAATAAACCCATTTAACGGAAGAGCAAACTGCCACGCATATAAACCAGCTACAACATTACTGTAATTACCTGCCGCCAAAGCATAAAAAATATCGCTATGAACTTTATTTTTTATGCGGGAAAAAGCAAATGGATAAAAAAATGCCTGTGGTAAAAGCCGACCTATATTTGCCGTATTTGCAACGGTAAGACTATTCGCTTTTACAAAATCCGAATCATTAAAAAGTTCCTGTGCAATTGTGTGACGCTGATTTTCTGAAAGTTCAGTTTCTATAGGATAGATATTTCCACCGTTCCATACAAAATCACTTTCTAAAACGCCACGAACATTATCTTTTTCGCAAAGCACAACCGCTTTTATATTCTTTTTACCACGTAAAGCCCAAGCAAGACTTGCACAAAGTTCGCCGCAATCTGAAACACCAAAAAGAACTGCTTTTTTTCCACGCAACTGAAGAATTGTTTCAAGGCAAGATGTAAGATAGGAAATTCCAAAATCTCTGTGACTTCCTGTTGGAGTATGACTTAATTCCATTAAAAAAAGATTTTCATCTAATTGCTTTATCTCTGGTGAAAATGGAAAAGCCCTTGTCGCAATTGTTTCGCATATAATAGGGGAAAATTCGTCTTTTATAAAAGCCGAAGTAAGAGTTCCAGCAATCGAACTAAAAGTAGTATCATCATCGATATTTAAAAGCCAACGCCGTAAATCTTCTGTTTCAGATGGAACGTAAAGTCCGCCATCCTGCGGCATACAATCAAGAACTGCCTGTGCAAAATTTACGGAAAGTTTTTTATTTCTAGTACTTGTAAACTTCATTGTTTTCATTATAACGAAACGATATTAATATGGAAACAATAAAGGCTTTTTTTTATTATTCCGATAATAAAAGTGGTAGGTTTTTGATGAAAAAAATTATTTCGTTACTTTCATGCTATTTTCTTACTCTAATTGTAAGTTTTGCAATCGGGCTGTTCATTTTTATGCAATATTATGACAGCATAAATCTTGTTGCTGGTATGAATTTTTCAAATATTTATGAAAAACTTATTCTTGGTCTTTTTAGAACGCTTCCAGTTATTTATATTTTACTTCCTTTTTCACTTATTCTTTACAAAATCCGGCACAAAGATAATCCTGTTATAAGTTTTATAACTTTTGCAGTCCTTACAGCACTAAATTGGTTTGTTTTTTTTCCTCTTACATTAAAGATTCAAGTTTCAGTAGAAAAAAATCTTTTTGAAAAAAACTATTCTGCACAAAAAAACACTTTGTCAAAAGGATATTTTAGAAAAGCGAATGAAAAATTATATTTTTTTAACAAAGGAACAGAAGAAAATGATGCAAACGTTATCTTAATTGAAGATTTTACAAATCCTTTGGATTTTGCAAAAGAAGAAAAAATCGATATTTCAGAAAATTCTAATTTTGCAAAAGATTCTTTTCCATTTAAAGACCCGCTTGTAAAAGAAACTATGCTAGATATTCCATACAGCGTAATAAATATTTTTAATTCAATAAAAATAAGAGCTCTTCACTCTTTTTCTTACGGATATGTTTCCTGGCTCTGTTTTTGTTCGCTTGGCTTTGCCCTTGCTTCGCTTTACGCATTTGTAAAGTTCAGCAGCTGGCGGCTTGTAAATGCAGTTTCAGTTCTTTTGTGCTCATCTGCATTAGTGTGGTTTAATGATTTTTATTTTTGCACGCAAAACAATTCTATGCGGCTTTCTCTTGAAAAATTATTTTACAGCGGCGGAAAACTAAACTTTTTTATTGAAAACGGAATTGCTTTTCCTCTTATGATTATAAATCTTACAATTGGATTCGTTTTTTTAATTTGTGGAATCATAACAGCTGTTATCAGAAAAAGAGATTTTAATTAAAAAAATACAAAACAGGACAAACTATGAAAAAAAAGACATTAAACTTTATTATAAATACTTCATTTTGCGTTTTTGTTTTTGCCATTTGCATACTTTACAGTTTTTTCTTTAAAAAACTTCCATCACTTGTAGAAACTTCGATTGGCCAATATAAGTTTTTTTACGCATTAAAACTTTTTTGTATGCTTTTGCCAGTAAGTTTTGCATCCAGTGCAACAATTTCGTGGTGCATTGAATTTGGTCTTAACCCAGGAAACAGCCGATTACGATTTTCTTCTGCAATGTTTTCACGCTTTAAAGGCGTTTTAATCACTTCGCTAATTTTTGTTTTTTTTGTAAGTTGTGCAAATGAAATATTTTTACCGCAAATCTTAAAAAAACTTTCATTTTTGGAAAGTCGAATAAAAATTATGAAAGAATATCAGAACTCTGCAAAATATTTTTTTGAAAACAAAAACTACGAAACAGCGTTCTTTTATGCAAAACTTGCAGACGAAATTGACAGCAAAAACAAAGAAAATAAAGAGCTGCTTTACCTTACGGAATTACACAACGATAAAAAGGAAGAACTTTCCGATTCTGTAAAAGATAAAATTATGGCTCTTACATTTAATGACGAAATTACATCAAAAAAAGAAATTCAGCCTATAACCGCACCTTATAAATCTTATGAACTTTTAAAAAAAGCACGTTCTTATCTTGAAAATAAAGATTTTTTTGCAGCCCACTACTACGCAACATTAGCTTTAAAAAACACAGAAGCAAAAGGCATTAATATTACAGAATTAAAGCAGATTGCCGCAGAAGCATGGAATGAATTAAATACCGTAAAAAAATCGGAACAAACTAAAGAAGAACAATTCTTTACAAAAAAATACGAAGGTTACGTTTCGCTTATAAACGGCGATATTTTAAGGGCGTACTATGTTTTTCACGCACTTTCGCTTGAATCTAAAAAAACTGCAAAAGACCCGGATGTAATTCGTTATCTTGCAATTTCCCAAGAACTTTTAGAAAATCAGTATTTTTTTACAGAAGAAACAAACAATCTGCAACCGTACGAAAACGCAAACAATATATATTTTAAAATAAAAAATGATGAAAACCAGCATTTAAAACTTTATTTTATCCACGGAATTACAAATGCCAAAGATTCAAGAAAGCAAGTTTTATATCTTCGAGGTCTAGAAGTAATTGAACTTGATGAAAACGGTTTTGTATTAAACGGATTTTATACGTCTTACGCAAAAATGACATCGCTTGAAACTTCATTTTTAGATTCAGGCACAAAAGAAGAATTAAAAATTCCATCTGATGTAAAAAACATTCCATACATATTGTTAAACTCAACTGACAGGAATTTTCCAAACCAAGTAAAAGGGGCAAAACAAAAAATTGGCGAAAAAACAGCAAAAGTGCCAAATTATTTAATTTTAAACATTCCGTTTGATGACATTGAACTTATTGAACAAGCCTCAAAAGGTTCCTCGTCTATGAATCTTGCTTCTCTTTTTAAGTTTGTAAAAAAATCCACTTTTTACGGCTATTCTTCCGAAGTATTTTATCACAGTATGTTAAACAGAATGTTAAAGCCAATTTATCTTCTTAGTCTTTTTGTAATAATCGCATATTTTTCGTGGCATTTTAGACTGGAAGAAGATTCTGTCTTTAAATTCAAATGGATTATAATGTTTCCGCTTTTGTGTTTTACATACATTTTTCTTTACCGAGTGAGCATTTGTCTTTTTAAATTTATAAATTATGGAATCTTAAATCTTTTTGGAGAAAGCCTGTCGCTTATTTTTGGCAGCATAAGTTACATTGTAATTTTGATTTTTGTTTCGGTTTTCTTTCTTTCATGTCGAAATGCTTCTGGAAAGTAGACGGAAACAAGAAAAACGCATTATACTAACGCTTAAATAAAAGAGGCAAAAGATGAGCATAAAAGTTTTTATCGATGGAAAAGAAGGCACAACTGGTCTTAAAATTTACGAAAGATTTTCAAAAAGAAACGATATTGAACTTCTTTTAATTGACGAAGAAAAACGAAAAGACAGTGCAGAACGAGCAAAAATGATAAATGAAAGTGATTATACATTTTTATGCTTACCAGACGCTGCAGCAATTGAATCTGCAAACCTTTGTACAAATGATAAAACTGTAATAATCGACGCATCAACTGCACATAGAACGAATCCTTTGTGGGCATACGGCTTTCCTGAACTTGACGATTCTTTTAGAAAAAAAATCCAGACTTCAAATAGAATCGCAGTTCCTGGCTGTTACGCTTCCGGCTTTATTGCCCTTGCCTATCCGCTGGTAAAATATGGAATCTTACCAAAAGATTACCCGGTAACGATTCACGCAGTTTCGGGCTATTCAGGTGCCGGAAAAAAAGCAATCGCAATGTACGAAAGTAAAGAACGAAGTGCCGAACTTGATTCACCTCGCCTTTATGCATTAACACAGGCACACAAACATCTTCCAGAAATGACAAAAATTACCGGTCTTGATTTTGAACCGATTTTTAATCCTTATGTATGCGATTATTTTCAGGGAATGACAGTAACAGTCGGCTTACATTCAAGACTTCTTTCAAAAAAAGTTACAGCACACGATGTTTGGGAACTTCTTTTGGAACATTACAAAAACACAAACTTTGTAAAAGTTGCAGGTTTTATGGGCGAAGGAACTTTAACTGAACAGTTTATTCCAGCAAATACACTTGCAGGAACAAATCTTATGCAGATTTTTGTTTACGGAAACGATGACCGTATAATGCTTACAAGCCGTTTTGATAATCTTGGAAAAGGTGCAAGCGGTGCTGCAGTTCAATGTTTAAATATCCGAATGGGAAAAGACGAAACCCTTTCGCTAATTTAACTTTCGTACTGAGTACGATTTAAAAATTAAAACTTGGCTTTCGTACTCAGTACGATTTGCGAAATTTAAAAAAACGGCATTCGTATTCAATACGATTTTAAAAATTAAAATTTCTTGATTGCTTTTAAAAAAAACTGTGCTAGAATTGCTCTGAGACAAGATGAAAGAACAATTTAGAATCTTTGCAGCAACAAAAAAAGCTCTTAAACCATTGTTTTCTGCTAAAGAATTTAACGAAACTTTTAAAATTTCGTTTTTTGCAAACACAGAAGATTTTTTAAAAAAATTAGAAGAATCTCTTCCAACAGTAATTGTCTTAGAAGAATCGTTTATTCTTGAAAATCCTGATTTTGTAAAGAAAGTTCAAGATAAAACCACTTTTTTAAATGCAATAAATGATAAAATAACATTAAGAGTTCCTGTTGTTGCACTTTTAAAAAACGATAACTTTGCCCTCCAGAAAAAGTTTTATGACCTTGGCGTTTCAGATTGTTTTTCACAGAATATATCATCAGAAAACTTTTTTATTACGTTGAATCATATTGCTCAATATATTACAGAAGAAAAAAGCCTGCTTGCAATTTCGCACAAACAGCAAAAAAACACTATAAAGCAGCTTGTACATCTTGATAAAAAAACAGGAATCTACAATAAACAGACATTCATAAATAAAACAGAAAAGCTCATTCAAGAAAATCCAACTACATCTTATTTTCTTATCTTAATGAATCTTGACCGTTTTAAAGTTTTTAACGATTTGTTTGGTTTTTCTGCTGGAGATAAAATCTTAGAAAAAATTGGCGACCACTTAAATAAAGCGATTTCTTCAGAATCTACTTATGGCCATATTTATGCAGATCACTTTGTTGTGTGCAGACCAGCACTTTCAACAGAGCAGTTCTTTTTGCGTCTGGCAAAATTTGAATCGTTTATAAAAACTCTTCATCCAAAGTTTGATTTTGTCTGCCGTTATGGAATTTATAAACTTACAAATCCAAACGAAGATATTTCCTTAGCCCTAGACCGAGCAGAGCTTGCCTTAACTTCTATAAAACAGAATTTTACCGAACGCGTTGCTTTTTACAACGAAACAATGCTTTCTACCTTAAAAGATGAGCAGGAACTTATTACCGATATGGTTACTGGTCTTGAAAGAAACGAATTTACTGTCTTTCTTCAACCTCAGTATGATTACACAACGGAAAGCCTTATCGGTGCCGAAGCACTTGTCAGGTGGCAGCATCCTGTAAAAGGTCTTATTTCGCCAGCAGTTTTTGTTCCTGTTTTTGAACGTAACGGTTTTATTACTCAACTTGATTTATTTATATGGGAAAAAACCTGCCAGCTTTTGCAAAAATGGAAAAATTTGGGAATGAATCCTGTTCCAGTTTCTGTAAATATTTCCAGAAGAGATATTTATAACCAGGATTTAGTGAAAATCTTTAATAATCTTTTAAAAAAATACGATTTAACGCCTGAACTTTTAAGACTCGAAATTACAGAATCCGCATATATGGAAAATCCTAAGCAACTGATTAAAGTTGTAGAAGACTTACGAAGTCACGGTTTCTGTCTTGAAATGGACGATTTTGGTAGTGGCTATTCTTCGCTTAATACTTTAAAAGAAGTTCCAGTTAATGTTCTTAAATTGGATATGAAATTCATTGCGTCTGACACGGAAGACTTAAAAGATGGAAAAAACAATACAAAAGGCGGAAATATTTTAAGTTCCGTAATTCGTATGGCAAACTGGCTTCATCTTCCTGTAATTGCAGAAGGAATAGAAACAAAAGAGCAGGCAGATTACCTAAAAAGTATAGGCTGTTTTTATATGCAGGGTTTTTATTTTGCAAAGCCGCTTCCTATAGAAAAATACGAAACGCTTTTAACAAATATTTCATCAGATAACTTTAAAAAAGATTCTCAAAATGATGAACTTGAAGTTGCAAAATTCCTTGATGCTTCAAAGCAGGCAACAGTTCTTTTTGATAACTTTATAGGCGGAACTGCAATTATTGAATGGTCTGGCGAAAACATAGAAGCACTGCGATTAAACGACCAGTTCTTTAAGGAAATTGGGGCAACTCGCCACGATTTTAAGGGTATGCAAAAAAATCTTCTTGAAAAAGTTGAAAAAAACAGCCGCAAAGTTTTTCTTGCAACACTTCAGGAAGTTACATCTTCTAAAGCAAGTGCTCACTGCGAAATAAAATTGAATCCTTTGTATGAATACAGCGAACCATTCTGGGTACGAGTTCATTTAAAACATCTTGGAAGTACCATTACAAGTAATGTTTATTATATGACAATCGAAAATATTGATTTTAGAATGCGACTTCTTAAATTAAAAATGGATTCTGCAGAAAAACTTACAGAAATTATGGAAAATATTCCTTATGGAATTGCTTCAATCAGTTTTGGCGAAAAAGTTGAACTTTCTTATTCAAATAAGTTTTTAAAAGAAGTTTTAGGTTATACAAAAGATGAATTTACTAAAATCAGCAAAAATCCGTTTGATATTCTTTTAAAAAACGACCAGGAACAAATCCAAGAAATGATGCTGAACACAAAAGAAGACAAAACTTTTTATAAGGAAACTTCAATCTACTGTAAAAATAATATGCAAAAAAAAGTAAAACTTTCTGGAACAATCACAGTCCATTCCGATGGAACGAATATTTTAAATATTGTCATTTCTCCGCTGGAAGCATAAAAAACTAAAACCGGTTTCCTTTACACTAAAATGGGGCCGGTAAATTAAATTCCATTATCTTTCCAGTTTTAGGATGCGTAAAACTTAAATATTCTGCGTGTAGCATAAGTCGCTCCCCTTGCTGAAAGTGCCCGTACAACGTATCTCCAATTATGGGAACTGCAAAACCGTGACTATCGCTAGCACAAAGACGCAACTGATGAGTTCGCCCGGTGTGCGGAATAAATTGAACCCTAGTGCAAGGGCGTTTTGTTCCATCTGGGGCGGTGTATTCTTCTTCTGAAATAACATTCCATTCCGTAACAGCACTTTTTCCATAAACTTCGTCCCATATTTGATGCGGACGATTTTCTAAATCAACACGAAAAAAAAGTTCGATTTTACCAGAAGGAATGAACTTACTGGAAAGTTTTCCATCTAGCAATGCAATGTAGCGTTTTTTTACCTGCTTTGTTTCAAATTGACGGTTTAAATTGCGATGAGCGTCTTCTGTTAATGCCAATACCATAAGCCCGCTAGTTTCCATATCCAGTCTATGAACCGAAGGCTGTGCAATACATTCAGGAAAAAGCCTTTTTAGTCGGTTTACAATGCAATCTTGCTTTTCTGGCCCACGACCAGGAACGCTTAGTAAACCACTTTGCTTATTCACAACAACAATATCGCTGTCCCGATATAAAATTGAAAGTCCTAAAATTTCAGGCAAAATTAAAGAACAGCGCTCATCACAAGGGGGATACAATTCACCATTAACTCTTGTTTGCAAAGTTTTTCCGTAATACACTTCCGCAAGACTTTTTACAGTCCAGCCATTTTTATAAGCAAAATCCAACAATTTTGGCTCACAGCAGTCGCCAGTTCCTGTTGGAACGAATCTTTTGCCAACAATCTGATTTAATGAACGAACAGTTCCATCGGCACAACAAAACGAATAAAGCGAAAATACTTTTCTTAAAGAAAAAGCACAAAGTTCACTTCTTTCTTTTGAAAGATTTTGCTCTTCCTGGGTTTGATTTTCGTATTTTCCATCTGGACGGCGACGTTTTTCTTTTAAAATATTAATTTTTTCTGTAAGACGATGAATTTGTAAATCATTTTGCTTTAACGCTTCTTCAATTTTTAATGAACTTACAATTGGCGGAACAAAAATTCCATAATCATTCGCACTTGTACCGCAAAGTTTTTTAGAAATTCCGCTTACAGTATTTAAAATAACACGAGTTCCATCTGCTTTTTTGCAAACAGCAACGCCAATCATAATTCCCTGTTCTTTTCGTTCAACACTAGTTTTTCCAATCTGAACAAGGCTTAAAGTGCCAGAATCAAGGGCAAAAATGATTTTTTTACATATTTCGTACGCTTCTTCTTGCAAAAAAGGAGGAAACATCTTATAAACCGCGAACTTCTACAGTGCCATCTTCTTTAGAAATGAAAGCTATCGGCTTATTTTTTGTAAAAAAGCCAACTTCTACAACGCCAGTTATATCATTAATAATATCTTCCATTTTTTCAGGGTCAACAGGCTCTTTCCATAAGCAGTCAACAATCTGATTTCCGTTATCAGTAATTACAGGCCCGCATTTTCGTACGCCTTCGCGAAGCACAACATTTGCTCCAAGCTTTTCCAACGCTTTTTTTACAACAACGAATGCTTCTGGAATAATTTCAACTGGAAGAGCAAATTTTGTTCCCAAAGTTTTTACTGATTTAGAAGAATCTGCAACTATCACAAACTTTTTTGAATTATAGGCAACAATTTTTTCTCGTAAAAGGGCAGCACCACCACCTTTTATGCAGTTGTTTTTTTCATCAATTTCATCTGCACCGTCAAGTGCAAGATCAAGTTCGCCACCAATTACACGGTCTTTAAAAGAATAAACAGGAATATTCCAATCTATACAAGCATTTTCAGTTTGAAAAGAAGTTGCAACAGCCTTAATATTTTTTAAAACGCCCTCTGCAATAAACTCGCTAAGACGTTTTACTGCAGGTAGAGCGGTAGAACCTGTTCCAAGTCCTATTTTCATACCACTAAAAAGCAGTCCTTTTTTTAAAAGGGTTTCAACGGCAGTTCTTGCAACAAGATTTTTCTGTTCACTCTGGCTTAGACTCATAATCGACTCCAGTAAAATATTTAAATTGCTTGTATCCTTGATATTTTAACATTGAATAACCATTGCAAACTCTGCACCCGGCTTCTTCGGCAAGTTTCATAACAGGCGTTACCTGCGGATCATAAACAATATCAAAAAGATTTTCGTGTCCTCTAAACTGATAGAACCAAATCGGATTATTTTCTTTATTCGGCTCGCCTTCTGCGTTCATTCCAACTTTTGTAGTTTGAATTATTATGTCAGAGTAGCGTTCCAGCATATGAAGGCTTTCCATTTCTAGTGGTGCATATTCAAAACCAAAATCTTTTGCCAAACTTTTTGCGTGCGAAACAGTCCTATTAAAAATGCACGCTCTTCCGCCCATAAGTTTTATTGTGTAGGCAATTGCACGGCTTGCTCCGCCTGCACCAATAATGCTCACTCTTCTTTTATGAAGTCGCTTTACCTGAAGAAATTCTTCCAATGCTCTTTGAAAACCGTAAGCATCAGTATTGTGACCTACCCACTGGCTAAAATCTTTTATAAGCGTATTACATGCACCAATATCTACAACTTCAGCCCCAATTTCATCGGCCAATTCCATTGCATCTTTTTTATATGGAACGGTAACCGCCATTCCTTTTATGCCAATTTCTTCTGCAAAAGCAATAGATTCTTCCATAGAAGTAGAAGCAAGCGGTATAAAAAGATTATTCAATTTATGAGCCTGATACCCTTCGTTATGAATTAAAGGACTTGAAGTTACCTTTAACGGAAAGCCAGTAACCGCAAAAAAACGAGTATGCTCATCCATATCACGAAAACGGTACAGTTCATTTAACTTAATAGGATCAATATGACCAATATCTGCGGTGTTTTCTTTAGTTTCTAAAGGAGAAGTATAAGTAAGATAAGAATTTAATTTTGAAGCAAGAATACGACTAGGGACTCCCAAGTTTCCCATTGCAACAAAAATATGCGGAAAATCCGTAATTCCAGCCGCTTCGTTAAAAAGTTCCGTTACATCACTTAAAGTTTTTGGCATAAAAGCAATTTTTGGAATTTCAAACTGAGTACGTCTCATTTTTAAGCAATGTTCCCTAAGATTTTTTACAGGACCGGTAAACTTGTGATAACTTCTGATAATTTTGATTCCGAACGCTTGTGCAGAATCAATAAGACTAGGCACATCAAAATCATCTTCAAAATCAACATACGCAAAGTTTTTTACAGGATTTTGATCTGCATACGCAAGAGCCCTTGCAAATAACGCAGTTCTAGAAAACTCGCCGCTTGAATACAATCCACCATCTTCAACACGTCGAATAGTAAGAATGCAAGGAATATTTATCATAGAAGGAAACTTACGCACATTAAGCTGTTCCGCTTCTGTAAGATAATCAAGGCGTAACTCTGCAACGTCTATATGTTGTGCATATTTTTTTACAAGTTCCGCATCTTCCAATAATGTTTTTCCAGTAAGAGTAAGACAAATCAGCGGTTTATTCATTTTTTTGCTCCAGATTTATTATCTTACTACAATTTTTTTCTGTTCTTTTTCAACAACATAAAGCGTTAAAACAGAATTTTTAGGCACAGCATAAGGAATAGAAAAACTTGCTCCTGTATGCAAAAAGTTTGCAAGAGTATAGGTATTTCCGTCTTCTGTAGTTACATCTACACGCATTGCAACCGGATAAGGATAATCTGTAAGTTCTGCACGGAAAATACCAAAAACATTACCTTCATATTCACCATAAGGAAGAGCAAGTTCTACCTGCATTCTTGAATAATTTGGAATAAACTCGTTTTCAAATGCTTGTTCAGAAACAACAGTTCCAGGTTTTTCACCAGAACGAGCAATATGCGAAGTAAAATCAAAAACAACACGACTTCTAGCAAGGTAAGAAAGCACATCAGAAACGCTCATTCCTACAAGAGAAGGAACTCGCGTATTTTCGTAAGTAGCCCCACGGCTGACAATAAGATGCAAAGTAACTGGTTCAGAAATATCCGTACCTTCTGCAATATCCTGTTCAAGAATCGTTCCCGCTTCAGAAGTATCAGGCTTATATTCCGGTTCTGCAAGAATAATAAGAGGCTGAGAATGACCTGCAAAAAGAGTTTGCAAATCCATTTTTACCTGTTCAAAGTTTTGTCCTACATAATTTCCAACTTTATCAAGGATAACACCACGACTAACAACAAGCGAAACTCTGCTGTAGCCTTTTACAATAGAACCAGCAGAAGGGTTTTGGTCAAGAATAGTTCCTTTATCGCCAGGAAGTTCAGAATAACGAAGCGTAATTTTTGGATAAAGTTCTTTTTTTTGCATTTCTATAAGAGCATCTGTCAAAGTTTTACCAGTAACATTTGGCACCATAACTTCTTCCGGGCCTTTTACTCGAACAAAGAAAACAACGCATGCAAAAAACACCATTAAAAGAATAGCAGCAATAACCGTAAAAATAAGAATTTTTCCATTTGCCTGAAGTTTTTCAAAATATTCATTTATAGAAACTCTGGAAGGTCTAAAATCTTTTACTTTTTTGCCTGTTTCAACAACTTTTGTTCCAGCGGTTTTACCAGCATCTTTTATTTTTTTTAAAATCTTTTCTTTATCCATTTTTTTATCTTACCATTTTAAAAATTTATTTTAAAGGGAAAAGCATTTTTCTCATTTTTTTAAGAAAGCACAGTTCCTACAAAATCTTTTGCTCCGTTATAAAACGCCTTAAAATCCATTGCATTCTTTCCCTGCCTTTGTAACGAAGTTATAGAATAAAAACCGTTACCACAACGAACTATAAGCCCCATCTGTTTTTCAAACGAAACAACAGTTCCGGGTAAAGCATTTTCATTAAAGTTAAGTTTCTTTTCTTCTTCTTCACTAATAAAAAAACCAGAAAGTATTTTTAATGGCAAACCTTTTTCATTTGTCCACGCAACAGGTTCAGGATTATAAGCACGCACAGTGCAGTCAATTTTTTCTGCAGTGCTAGACCAACAAAGGCGAGCATCTTCTTTTTTTATAAAAGTTGTATAACTTGCTTCTCCTTTTTGTTCTTCTCCTTTTGGCATAACGCCGTCAGTGCTTATTTTTTTTAGAAGTTCACAAATCAATTCTGCACCAGAAACGGCAGCATCGTTCAAAAGAGCCCCAGCAGTTTCTTTTCCATTTAACACAACTTTTTTTTGTACAAGAATATTTCCTTCGTCCATTTTAAGACTTAAAGTTTGAACGCTAAACGCTGTTTCTTTTTCGTTATTCAAAATTACCGCATTTATCGGAGAACATCCCCTGTATTTTGGCAAGGCAGAAGGATGCAAATTTATTCCGCCAAACTTAAAAAGAGATAAAAACTTAGGGCCAAAAATATGACCATACGCAAAAGAAACAAGAATATCCGCATTAAAAGTTTTTGCTGTTTCTCTGGCAGATTCGTCTAAATGTTCAGGCGAAAAAACAGGAAGCCCTAATTCTGCTGCAGTTTGCCCTACAAAAGTAGGAATTAACGCTTTATGCCTACCCTTAGCAGTTGGCGGATTTGTTAAAACCGCAACAACTTCATAACCGTATTTTTTTTCATTTTCTTTTAAAAGCTTTAACGTTACCGCAGACGCTTCTGGACTACCTGCATACAGAACTTTTAACATTGTTTCCTCAATTTTATAAGAGTTGGCTTATTTATTATTTTTTGCAGCAAGTTTTGCCGCAATCTTTTTATTTTTTGCTTCACGTTCCATACGTTTTTTTTCGTTTCGTTCAGCTCTTTTCTTAAATTGCTCCCTAGTTTTTTGTGCAAAATCAGGGTCTCCACGGTCAATAAACAAATAGCCGTCTAAATGATCGTTTTCGTGCTGAATTATTCTTGCTAAAAGCCCGTCTGCTTCAAGCGTAAAAGGTTTGCCTTTTTCATTAAACGCCTGAACAGTAACTTTTGCCGGTCTTTGAATATTTTCATAAACGCCAGGAACGCTTAAACAACCTTCTTCGTAGTCGCAAAGTTCAGAACTTGTTGAAATAATCTGCGGATTTATAAAAACGCGGCGAACATCGTCATCGGCAATTACAACAAAGAACCTTTTTGCAACTCCAGCCTGCGGAGCAGCAAGACCAACACCGTTTGCACTAATCATTGTTTCAAACATTTCATTTAAGAATGAACGCATTTCGTCATTTATATCTTTTAAATCAACTGGCTCACTTACTTTTCCTAAGATTTCTTCACCAAGTTTTGTAATTCTCATTTTATTCCCCTAATCTAAGCCTTGCAGCTTTTGCATGAGCCGAAAGCCCTTCGGAATCTCCAAGGTAGCCTGCTGCAACGGCACTTTTTACTAAACCTTCACTCCCCTTTTCTGCACGCAAAGTTGTAACAGTTTTTAAGAAAACACGCACGCTTAAACCACCTGTAAACCTAGCAGAACCGCTTGTAGGAAGAGTATGATTTAATCCGGCAGCATAATCGCCAAAAACTTCAGCAGCATAATCGCCGATAAAAAGCGAACCATAATTATGAACAAGATTCTGAATTTTATCGCGTTCGCTTCCAGCTTTCATTGCAAATTCAAGATGTTCTGGTGCTTTTAAGTTTGCAATATACGCCGCCTGTTCCAAATCATCGCAAATTATAATTCTTCCGCAATTTTCAATACTTTGGCGAGCAATATTCTGTGTAGAAAGAGATTTTAACTGCTTTTCAATTTCTTCGCTTACTTTATTTGCAAAATCAGCATTACAAACTGCCAAAACCGGCTGAGCTACAACATCGTGTTCTGCCTGTGCTAAAAGGTCGGCAGCTACCCATTCAGGATTTGCAGAATCATCTGCAATAACGAAAACTTCTGTAGGACCTGCAATCATATCAATTCCGACTTTGCCGTAAACTTCTTTTTTTGCAGAAGCAACAAATTTATTTCCAGGACCAACAATAACATCAACACAAGGAATAGATTCCGTTCCATAAGCCATAGCCGCAATCGCCTGCGAGCCACCGCACGCATAACATTTTTTTACACCACAAATGTACGCCGCAGCCATAATACCTTCATCGGCGTAAGGTTTTCCACCAACAAACGAGTTTCCTGGTATTCCAGTTCCAGATTTTTCTGCAGCACTTTTATCTAAAGGATGAACTCTTGGTGGTGTACAAAGAATAATTTCTTTTACACCTGCGGCAACCGCTGGAGTAACCGTCATTACAACCGTAGAAACAAGCGGAAATCTTCCTGCCGGAACATAAACGCCAGCTTTTTCAACTGGAATTGTTTTTTGCCCGGTAAAAAGCCCCGGAGTTAGTTCAACTTCAAAATCATTAAAAGAATCTTTTTGTTTTAAAGCAAACTTTAATGCAAGTTCATGCGAATAACAAATTGCATTATAAATCTCGGGTTTTTCTTTTTTTAATTTTTCTGCAGCCGATTTTAATTCACTTTCTTCTATTAATAATGTTTCTGGAGAAGCAACATCAAACTGCTGACTATATTTTTTTAACGCAGCATCACCATTTTGGCTAACATCTTGAATTACTGCTTGAACAGTTTCATTTGCCTTTTCAAAAGTACGACCGTTAAACCAATCAGATTCAAGTTCATCTGCTTTTACAATTTTAATCATTTCTTAAAGCCCCCCTTAAAAAGTTTTAGAAAATTATTTTTCTTTATGACGTTTATCCAATTCATCGTAAACATCTTGGAATGTAACACCTTCTTTGTACATAAGAACACTTACAAAATACAAAAGATCGGCAGCTTCCCAAACAACTTCATCTTTATCTTCTGCTTCGCAAAGTTCTTCTGCTTCTTCCATAACCTTTTCGCGAACACGTTTATTGTCTAACGTTGCAGTGTATGAACCAGGCTTTGGATGGGCAAAACGTTCAGAAATTGTTGCATACAGTCGTTCAAAAGAAGATTTTTCATCAGGAGCACTTGTAAAGCACGTCCAACTGCCAGTATGGCACGAAGGACCAACAGGATTTACAGTTGCAAGAATTGTATCGCGGTCGCAATCTGCACGAAGTTTTACAACATTCAAAAAGTTTCCTGAAGTTTCGCCCTTTGTCCACAAAGTATTTCGGGAACGGCTGAAAAATGTAAGTTTTCCTGTTTCAAAAGTTTTTAAAAGTGCTTCGCGGTTGGCGTACCCCATCATTAAAACTTCGTTACTCTGCTCATTTTGAGCAATAACTGGAATCATTCCGTTAGTTTTATCCCAGTCAAGACAACACGAAAATGCATTTTTTAGGCTGACTTTATTTGTATACAACGCCATACCAAGCTGAACATCGCAATGTAATTTTTCAAGAGTTTCAATTTCATCTTCAGAAGAAACGCCGCCTGCAACAACAACACGACAGTTCACAGCATTTCGCAAACTTTTTGCCATTTCAAGATTTGTTCCCTGCATACAGCCTTCTTTTTCTACGCAAGTGAACAAAAGTTCAGAACAATATTTTTCTGCAAGACGAGCACCATCGATTAAAGAAACATCAATAGTTTGCGTCCAGCCTTTTACGGCAATTTTTCCATTTAGTGCATCTACACCAATAATAATTCTTTGCTTTCCAATAGCATTCACAAGTTCTTCAAGGAATTCTACGTTTAAAACATCAGCATTGCCTTCTGGATTTTTCTTCCACGCAGAAGAACCGATTATAACTTTTTCTGCACCAAGCGAAATTAATTCCCTTGCACGTTTTACAGAATGGACGCCGCCACCGGTTCTAACATTTCCCTTTCTTAAAAGACTTTTTAAAAGCGGAGTATTTACCGTTTCGCCTTTAGGATTAACGTTTCCCATTGCAGCATCAAGATCAATAACAGCAACTTCGCCATATTTATTAAATTCTTTTATAAGCGAATCTGCGTCATCTAACTGAAGCACAAGCTCTTTTCCATTTTTTAACTGTACAACATGACCGTTTTTAAGGTCGATAGAACTAATTACCATAACACAAAAAGTTTACTAAATTATTTAAGATTTAACAATGCAAGTAAAAACTTGTTAGGCTATTGACAAAAACTATCAGGTGGGGGGGGTACACTAGTATAGATAAATAACATATAATTCTTAAAAGGAGACTTTATGAACAAAGTAACAAAAATTGCTTTTCTTGCATTAAGCATTTTTGCTTCAACATTGTTTTTTGCATGCAATTGGGATACACAAAACAATAATACAAGCGAAAATACAGAAAGCACTGAAACCACAGAAACTATTGAAAACGACGGAGTTATATTTTCTGACCGAACAGAAGGATTAAACTACATTTTTTCAACAGATTCCCTTGCAGACATTACCCTTACAATTACCCGCACTGAATGGAACAATCTTTTAGCTTATTACGACCAAAATTCTAAAAACGAAGAATACATTCATGCTGATTTTAAAATGAAAAAAGGAGGAAACTCTTGGAAAATCAGCGATATTGGACTTCGTCTTAGTGAAGAAATAAGCGACAAACGCCCTCAACAAGGCGAAAATTACTATCAGGCACATTTTAAACTTGATTTTGAAGAATGGCTTTCTTCTTCTGATAAAGAACGAAAACTTGCCGGCTGTATGAAAGGCTTAAGCTTAAAACGCTTTGAAGGAGACCCAACTTATACACGCGAAGTTTTTGGCTATAACTTTTTCCGCAAAAATGGA
>CAYZXM010000002.1:0-70052 GCA_964482455.1 uncultured Treponema sp.
ATTCTTACTTTTAAAAAACTCAATGTATTTTGAGCGTAATTCATTTGCAGTCATAGTTCTTAAAGTATAATGACGAACAATGGGTTTTTCAATAGATTGAAATTAGTTGAGATTACTCTGCCTTAAGCAAGGTTAGTTTTATGCCATCTGTTGCATAACAAGTTTCAGGAGAAAGTTTTACCGGCAAAAGAATTATAGTATTCTTATCCGTTATAGTTTTTACAGTCGGTTTTCTATTCTTTCGTTTTGCAGGAATAATTTCTTCTGTAGTTTTAAAACTCATTGAATATGCAGAAAAAAGTTCCGAACTTTGACCATTTTTTGCACGGAATTGAACTATCGGAAATTTTCCAATTGTATCAGTAATGTAAAAACCAGTTTCTTGTATTTCACCAGTTGTAAGAGTATAAACTCCGTTCTTAAAACTGATTTTCTTATTTTCATCAAAAACCCACTCTTTTGCATCGCTAAGGATTTTCGCATATTCTGAATGTGGATAAACTGTTTTTTCTTCTCCAAATGTACTTTGGAAAGACATTTTTTTATACGTTCCATCCCAGTTATTACTTTCTTTTATGACCATTCCTACATCTTCATGAACATGAATATAAACTTCGTTCACTCCGGTAAGCATAATATCCAATCTACGTTTCATACTGGAAATAATTGAATTAACTAAAGTTAAATAGATTCCACTTCGCCTTAAACTTGAATTTTCCCAAGTATAAACGCCTTCTGTATCATCTGTAAGAAAAATAACTTCTTTATCTTTGTAATTATAATAAACATAATATGCAGAATTATTTGAACTTGTAGTTTTGTACCATAAACCATTTAAATATTCTGCAAAAGTTTCAACATTTCCATTTTGAATACGTGCAAGTTCGCGGGCGGCAAGTCGGTTTCCTGTAACTTTTAACTGTCGTTTTTCTGTGTATTTTTTTTCTTCTTCATTCCAAGTATATTCAGTTTGAATCTGACTTATAGAAGTTGTCTGCGTATCCTTATTTTCTGATTTATCAGAACTGTAAACCCAAACGCTAAAACTTTGGCCACGAGTCTGCGACAGTTCATACGCTTCAGAACGTTCTGTCTGCACAATAAAAATAGTTCCGTCGGATTTAAAATCTGCAATCTTATTAAGAAGAACTGAACTTCCTTCGCGACTGCACATATAGATTTTCATTACAGAATCACCTGAATTATCAACTCCCTGATACACAAGTGCATAACGGTGATTTCCAATCATATCGACTGAATTAAAAGAAAACGTTCGCATTTTTGAAATGTCTGTTGAAATTTCTGCAGAGCGTTCATAAGAATTTGACTGTGAATTATAAAGTCCAACGATTAAAAAAAGATTTTCAGAACCTGCCTTGTGAACGGCAACAATTTGGTCATCAAGATTATCCCCATCAAAATCTAAAGTCAAAGTGCTTATTAAAGTTTCAGTTGGTAAAAGTGGAACGAATGATGTATTCATAGCCGTTTCATTTGAAACAGAATTATTTTCTTTTCCATTTTCTTCGTTATCCTGCGTAACTGGTGTTACTAATTTAGAGCGAACACTTATTTTTTTTCTAAAAACTGTACAACGCAATACTACAACAACTGCAAGAATTGCAAGCAATATGCTAAAAAAGATAACTCTAACTTTATTCTTTATGGGATTTTTCATAAAAATAAATATACAAAAAAAAGACAGAGTCCGCAATGAATACAGAACTCTGCCTTTCTTATTTTATTCTTTTAGGATTATTTTTCCTTTATAAAGATTAGTAACCCATTCCACCCATATCAGGAGATGCAGCTGGAGCAGCTTTTGGCTCTGGAATATCAGTAATTGCACATTCTGTTGTGAGCAATGTACCTGCAATTGAAGCAGCATTCATCAAAGCTGATGTTGTTACTTTTGCCGGGTCAATGATTCCAGCCTGAATCATATTTACCCATTCGCCAGTGTAAGCATTATAACCAACACCTTCTTTTTCAGTCTTTGCTCGTTCTGCAACAACAGCACCGTCAATACCAGCGTTATCAGCAATCTGGCGGATTGGTTCTTCAAGTGCTCTGCGAACAATCTTGTAACCAACTTTTTCATCTTCGCTTAAATTAGCTGGAACATTTTCAAGTGCTTTTGCTGCTTCTACAAGTGCAATTCCACCACCAGAAACGATTCCTTCTTCCAATGCTGCACGAGTAGCAGCAATTGTATCTTCTACGCGGAATTTCTTTTCTTTCATTTCTGTTTCTGTTGTAGCACCAACATTGATTACAGCAACGCCACCTGCAAGTTTTGCAAGACGTTTCTGAAGCTGTTCTTTATCATAACTTGAAGTAGATTTTGCAATTGCGTTCTTAATTTCTGCAATTCTGTCAGAAATTGCTTTTTTATCGCCAGCACCACCAACAATTGTAGTGTTGTCTTTATCAATCTTAATAGATTTAGCCTGTCCAAGAACTTCAGGTCCACAAGACTCAAGTTTTAAGCCAACTTCTTCTGAAACAACAGTTCCACCTGTAAGAATTGCGATGTCCTGAAGCATATCCTTTCTTCTATCGCCGAATCCTGGAGCTTTTACTGCACAAACTTTGATTGTTCCACGAATTGTGTTCAAAACCAAAGTTGTAAGTGCTTCGCCGTCAACGTCTTCTGCAATAATAACCAATGAACGACCTGCATTTGCAACTTTTTCAAGGATAGGAAGCAAATCTTTCATTGATGAAATCTTTTTGTCATAAATTAAAACGTATGCGTCAGAATAGGCTGCTTCCATTCTTTCGCGGTCAGTAACAAAATAAGAAGAAATATAACCGCGGTCAAACTGCATACCTTCTACAGTATCAACTGTTGTATTCATATTTTTTGATTCTTCAACAGTGATTACACCGTCTTTTCCAACTTTTTCAATTGCTTCAGCAATTAAATCACCAATTTCCGGGTCATTATTTGCAGAAATAGAAGCTATGCTCTTAATGTCAGCAGAATCTTTTACAGGTTTTGCACTCTTTTTAATCTGTTCAACGGCTGTAGCAACGGCTTTGTCGATTCCTCTTTTAATTTCGATTGGAGTCATTCCGGCTGCAACTGATTTAAAGCCTTCGCGAACTAAAGCGTATGCCAAAACTGTAGAAGTTGTAGTTCCGTCTCCGGCATCATCATTTGTTTTTGAAGCAACTTCGCGAACAAACTGTGCACCCATATTTTCATAAGGGTCTGCTAATTCAATATCTTTTGCTACAGAAACACCGTCCTTTGTGATAGTTGGAGCACCATATTTTTTATCAAGCATAACCATTCTTCCACATGGACCGAGTGTAACTTTTACAGCTTTTGCAATCTGTTCAACACCAGAAAGCAACTTTTTTCTTGCATCTTCATTAAATAATAATTGTTTTGCCATTTTCTTTATTTACCTCTTAAATTAATTTCAATTTGATACTATTAAAAATATAAAAACTAAAGACAATCGGCAATAAAAAAATACAAAATTTATTAAAAAAAATTAATTTTCTTGTGAGTTCACATAAAAACAACGAACTTTATGTTCTGCTGCACATTCATTTTCATCTTTTTTTAAAACAGTTTTTAATTCTGGAATTTCTTTTTGACATCTGTCTGTTGAAAATTTACATCTGTAGTAAAACGGACAGCAATTTTCTTTTTCTAAGGTCGTTTTTACTTCAACATTCGATTTTTCTAAGGAAAGAGAGGCCCCTTCAAAAAGAAGTTTTGTATATGGGTGCATTGCGTCTTTGTATAACGAGCGAGCGTCTCCTTCTTCTACCATAACACCACGAAACATAACACCGATTCTATCGCAAAAATAGGAAGCAACTCGCAAATCGTGCGTTATAAAAATAATGCTTAAATTAAACTTTTTTCGTAATTCATTTAAAAGATTTAAGATTTGAGCCTGAATTGTAACATCTAATGCAGATACAACTTCATCGCAAATTAATAGTTTTGGATTCATAATCAACGCACGTGCAATTGAAATTCTTTGCCTTTGCCCGCCGGAAAATTCGCTAGGATGCTTTTCTAAATCTTCTATTTTTAATCCTACTTCTTGAATGATTTTTTGTGCCAATATTTTTACGTTTTCTTTTCCTTTCCATTTGGAAGAATATTTTAATGCGGAAGTAAGAATTTCATAAATTGTCATTCGTGGATTCAACGATTTTGCAGGGTCTTGAAAAATATATTTTACCTGCTCTCTATAATTTTTCTGTAAACTTTTACTAAATTTATAAATATCCTGGCCTAAAAACTCAATTTTACCATCATCATTTTTATACATTTTAATGATTAATCGAGCGGTTGTTGTTTTTCCGCAGCCAGATTCGCCTACAATTCCATAAGTTTCGCCTTTGGATAATTCAAAAGAAACATCATTTACCGCATAAACAGTTTTTTTATTCTTAGAAAAAAAACCTGCTTCAAGATTAAATTGTTTTGTAAGGCCTAAAACTTTTAAAAGAGGATTTTTATCTTTTGCTTTTTCCAAAATTTATACTTCCTCCAAAACAGATTTTTCTTTATTGGTATAATGTTCGCCAAATTTAGGCACAGAAGAAATCAATGTTTTTGTATATGTATCTTCCGGCTGATTTATAATTTTTTTGGCCGTTCCAGTTTCTACAATTTTTCCATGACGCATTACACAAATGCGGTCGCTTATTAAAGATACAAGATTTATATCATGGCTTATAAAAATTATGGAAAGACCACGTTTTTTTCGTAATTCTAATAAAAGCGACACAATTTGAGCTTGAATCGTAACATCTAAAGCGGTCGTTGGTTCGTCTGCAATTAAAAGCTCGCAATTTTGAGCCAACGCAAGTGCAATTCCAATTCTCTGTAATTGTCCGCCAGAAAATTGATGCGGAAACGCTTTAAGTCTGCTATCAGGGTCTGGTAAGCCAACATCCATTAAAAGTTGTGTAGCCTTTTTATCAGATTCAATCTTTGTAATATTTGGATTAATAATTTTAAATGTTTCAAAAAAAACAGAACCAATATTTTGCAAAGGGTCAAAACTTCTTCCTGGTTCTTGAAAAATCAATGCAATTTTTTGACCACGAAACGCACGCAATTCTTTTTCTGAAAGAGAAGATATTTCTTTACCCTTAAAATAAATATGACCGCTCATACTAGCAGTTTTTGGTAAAAGGCAAGGAATTGCTGATGTAGAAACTGTTTTTCCCGAACCTGATTCTCCTACAATCCCCAAAATTTCTGAAGAATTTACAAAAAATGAAACATCGTTTACCGCTGGAATTAAAACAGTTTTTGTTCCGTTGATTTTATTAAACGAAACAGTCAAATGTTCAACAGAAACAACAGAATCCGGATGCGAACAAATTGCCTTTTCATCAGATTTTTTATCAACTTTATTTAGCAAAGAATACTTTTTACGTTTAAAGACTGAACTATACGGATCATAATAATCACGCAGGGCATCGCCTAAAAAATTAAAAGCAAGCGTGACTAAAAGCAGCATAAAAACCGGTATTAAAAGCCACGGAAAATTCTTAAGATTAGAAACTGTAGAAATATCTCGATTTATAAGAGACCCCCAACTTACTGCAGGATCGCTTATTCCAAGTCCTAAATAAGAAAGAGTCGTTTCACTCATAATAAAACCAGGCACCGAAAGAGCCGTACTCACAATTAAAAGGCTTGCCGTCTGTGGAATTATGTAGCGAAAAATTACTATAAAACTGGGGATTCCTTCTAATTTTGCATCTTCAACAAATTCTTCTGTTTTAATGGAATGAACCATACCTCGAATTGTTCTTGCTGAACCTGGCCAACCAACCAACGCTAAAATCAAAGTGATTACCATATAAGATGTGCCAGAATCCATTTTTGTATTCAAAAGAGAACGCAAAAACAAAATTAAGTAAAGCGATGGAATTAACATAAAGAATTCTGCAAAACGCATAATCGCCCAATCAGTAATACTTCCAAAATATCCAGAAATTCCACCAAGCAGAACCGCAAGAAAAAGTGAAACAAAGGTTGCAACAAAACCAATTGTCAAAGAGATTCGACTGCCGTAAACAATGCGGCTAAAAAGATCTCGCCCAAGATTATCTGAACCAAAAAGATAAACCGGATATTCTGAATCAGTTCCAAAAAGATGGATTTTACATGGAATTAATCCAAAAAGTTTATAAGATTCACCTTTTACAAAAAATTTAAAGTTGTGAATACATTCTTCGTCTTTTACACGAACATAATGCCATGTCGACTTATTTATTACTCGATATTCGCGAACTTTTAGACCTTTTTTTGTAATTTGAACATTTGCAGGATGAAAAGTGTTATTTTCGTAAGTTTTGCCAGCAGAATATGGAGCAAAAAAAGGAGCAAAAATCATTACAACGTACAAAATCAAAAGCAAAACTACACTGTAAAAAGCAAGAGGCCGCATCCTTAAATATCGAAAAAAAGATTTCATCTAACGAAATTTAAATTCCTACAAAAAGACTAATTATTCTGCATCCAGTTTTTAATGCCGCGTACTACATCTGAATCAATTACGTGTTCAACTCGACAAGCATTTCTTTCGGCTTGCTCTTCTTCAACACCTGTAATTTTCATAAGAAATTTCGTAAGCAACTGATGCCTGTCATAAACATCGTGAGCTTTTGTAAGTCCTTTTTCTGTAAAATTAATATGCTGACTTTCATCAACAAAGATATATCCATCTTCTTTTAAAATTCCCATTGCTCTACTTACGCTTGGTTTAGAAACGTTAAGTTTATGAGCAACATCTACAGAATGACAGTCATTTTTTTCCTGTTTGATCATCAGAATTGCTTCAAGATAATCTTCGCCAGATTCGTACATCAATTTTTCTCCTGACAATTTCCTTCGCTTTAATTATAACAGAAAAACAGAACTTTTTGAGTATCTTTTTATGTTACCTAAATCGTAAAAGCCTAATCGTTTGACATCATTTCTTTGGAAAGTTCCAAAATCATATTATAAATTGGCTTTCCACCTGGAACCATTGGCAAAACCATTTCGTCTTTGTCAACTCTTGCATCTATTATAGCGGCTTTACCACTTGCAAATGCTTCGTCAAAAACTTTTGCAAATTCTTTTGCGTTAGTTACTCTGTAGCCTTTTATTCCGTAGGCGTCAGCAAGTTTTACCCAATCTGGAGGAAAATCCAATGTTGTTTGACTGAATCGCTTTCCATAAAAAAGTCGCTGCCACATACGAACATTGCCTAATGCATTGTTATTTTCTATAACAATAACAATCGGAAGATTATAATGAGCAATTGTCGCAAGTTCATTGCAGTTCATTCTAAATGAACCGTCCCCTGCAATATGAACAACTCTGCTTCCTGTTTTTGAAAGAGAAATTCCAATTGCAGCACCAGTTCCGTATCCCATTGTTCCTAATCCACCAGAAGTTACAAATCGTCTTGATTTTCCAAACGGATAAAATTGTGCTGTCCACATTTGATGTTGCCCAACTTCTGTTGTAATAAAACAATCATCACCTACAACACTATGAATATGCTCACATATAAATTTAGGATTAATTGAATCCTTAGGATTTTTATCGTAACAAGAAGGATAAGTTTTTTTCCATTCATTAATTTGATTAAGCCAATCTTTGTGTTCATTTTTATTTATAAGTGGCAAAATCTTTTTAAGAACATCTTTTACATCGCCTACAACACTTACGTCAGTATCGATATTTTTATTGATTTCAGCTGGATCAATGTCTATATGAAGAATTTTTGCTCTTTCAGCAAATTTAGACGCATCTCCATAAACTCTGTCAGAAAAACGAGCACCAATTGCAATAACAAGATCGGCTTCTGAAATTCCCATATTACTTGCGTAAGTTCCATGCATTCCGAGCATCCAAGTACAAAGAGGATGCGAAGACGGAAATACATCCCGCCCCATAAGAGATTCGCTTACAGGAATATTTGCTTTTTCGGCAAGGAGCAAAAGTTCTTGTTCTGCACCAGAAATTTTTACTCCACCACCAGCGTAAATTATCGGACGTTCAGAAGCATTTATTATTTCTGCTGCTTTTTTAATATCTTCTTCTAATGGAGAAGGAACGGTTACCGCTCTCTTAAAACATACAGCATTCAAAGATTTTCTTGCCAATTCATCAGGATTTTTTGAAGGTTCAAACTCATGCTGAATATTTAAAGCCGTTACATCCTTTAAAATATCTATAAGAACAGGACCCGGACGACCCGATTTTGCAATTAAAAACGCTTCTCGCATTGTCTGTGCTAAATCTTTTACATCTTTTACAAGAAAATTATGTTTTGTGATTGGAAGAGTTACTCCAGTAATGTCGATTTCCTGAAAAGAATCGCGACCAAGCAACGCCTTTCCAACATTACAAGTAATTGCAACAATCGGAATTGAATCCATATAAGCCGTTGCAATTCCTGTTACAAGATTTGTTGCTCCAGGACCGCTGGTTGCCATACATACGCCAACTTTGCCAGTAGCACGAGCATAACCATCTGCGGCATGGCTTGCACCTTGCTCATGTGCGGTAAGAATATGTTTTATTCGATTAGAATTTTTATAGAGTTCATCGTAAATATTAAGGATGCATCCTCCCGGATAACCAAAAACTGTGTCTACACCCTGTTCAATAAGACATTCAATTACAATCTGAGAACCGTTTAACAACATAAAATTACCTACTCTTTTTAAATATAAATTTAGAGTAACGTTTTTTTATGTTGTTTTCAATCAGAGTAAAATTTTAAAAAATTTTAACGAATATCATCTGCTGTCATTTCTAGTTTTGAAAGAATCTCTTTTAATTGACTTTCATCAAAACCAGAAACTTTTACAGTAAGTCGTCTTTTTCCTGTTTCTTTTAATTCCCGGGTAACAAGAGAAATAAGATTTCCGTTATATTTTGCAATTTCATCAACAAGTTTTGCAACTTGCCCTGGTTTATCATCAAGTGTAAGAATAAAACGAACACCATCTTCTCGGCTTCCGAACATATCAGTAAAAAGTTCAAATAAATCGCTTTCTGTAATAATTCCAACCAAAACCGAGCCAGACATAACCGGAACACATCCAATTTCGTTATCTACCATAACTTTTGCAGCATTTTCAACAACTTCTGTATCAGGAACAGTCACAACATTTTTTGTCATAACTTGTTCAACAGAAATCTTAGAAAGAAGATAACCAATTTCAAACATATCCAAAGTTGTCGCCTCTGATGGAGCGGCTTTTGCTAAATCTTTTTTGGTAAGAATTCCTACAAGATTATTATTTTTATCAATAACTGGAAGTTTTCCAATATTTTTTTTATTCATCAATGCTTTTGCATCCGTAATTGAACTTTCCGGTGATATAACAACTGGATTTTTAGACATTACATTTTTTACAAGCATATACACCTCCAAAGCTAATCAAATTGTAACACGAAAAAACAGAAAATCAGCAAAAAAATAACAAGAATTATCCACCAAGATATGCTTTTTTTACAGAATCATCATTTAAAAGTTCTGATGCTTTTCCTGTTTTTGTAATTTCACCAGTTTCAAGAACGTATGCTCTGTCTGCTATGGAAAGAGCCTTAAACGCATTCTGTTCAACAAGAAGAATTGTTGTTCCATCTGCATTAATCTTTTTTA
Organism: uncultured Treponema sp.; assembly: GCA_964482455.1. Lineage (GTDB taxonomy): Bacteria > Spirochaetota > Spirochaetia > Treponematales > Treponemataceae > Treponema_D. The sequence goes on from CAYZXM010000002.1 coordinate 9,660, forward strand.
TAATTTCAAAAATTTCATCAACTAAAATTGGTGCAAGTCCCATACTTGGTTCGTCTAAAAGCAAAAGTTCAGGTTTACTCATTATTGCTCTGCCCATAGCAAGCATTTGCTGTTCACCACCAGACAAAGTTCCGGCTGCCTGCTTTATTCTTTCTTTTAAGCGAGGAAAAAGCGAAAATACATATTCAATATCTTTTTTAATTTCAACTTTATCCTTTCTTAAATATGCTCCAAGTTGAAGATTTTCAAAAACAGAAAGATTTGCAAAAACTCGTCGTCCTTCCGGAACTTGAATAAGATGCCGAGCAACAATTTTATCCGCACCAAGATTTGAAATATCTTTATCTTTAAACAAGATTTTTCCACTCTGCTTTTTTAAAATATTAGAAATTGCATGAAGAGTTGTTGTTTTACCTGCACCGTTAGAACCTATCAGTGTAATAATTTCACCTTCTTCAACATTAAAACTTATTCCGTGCAACGCTTTTATTGCACCATAATTTACACAAAGATTTTTTACATCAAGCAGCATAGTAACTCCATACTCTTTTAATTATTTCCAAGATACGCCTTTACAACTTCAGGATTTGCTCTAATTTCCTCTGGTGTACCACAAGCAATAATGCGTCCATAATTTAAAACCATAATTCTTTCACAAATTCCCATAACAAGTTTCATATCATGTTCAATTAAAAGGATTGTAAGTTTGAACTCATTACGGATAAATGTGATTAATTCCATAAGTTCTTTTGTTTCCTGAGGATTCATTCCAGCAGCAGGTTCGTCAAGTAATAAAAGTTTTGGATCAGAAGCAAGGGCACGTGCAATTTCTAGTTTTCTCTGTTCTCCATAAGGAAGATTTTTTGCTTTTTCGTTCGCCTTTGAATCAATCTTAAAAAGATTTAAAAGATTCATCGCCTTTTCATTCATAACAAGTTCATCACGACGAAATTTTGGAGTTCTAAAAAGAACATCTATCGGCGAAACTCTCCTTTGATTATGAAGAGCGATTAAAACATTTTCTTTTACCGTAAGATTTCCAAAAAGACGGATATTTTGAAAAGTTCTTGCAATTCCTAATCGATTTAAATCCGCTGGACCAAATTTATTTATAACGTGAACTTTATCATTTTTATCCCAAAAATTAATCTGACCCGATGTAGGCGTATAAAGACCAGAAACCATATTGAACATAGTTGTTTTTCCGGCACCATTAGGTCCGATAAGACCAACAAGTTCGCCTTCAAAAAGATCAAAAGATGCATCACTTACGGCACAAAGACCACCAAATACAATTTTTACGTCTGAACACTGAAGAACTAGTTTTTTTTCAGCCATTACTGCACCTCTTTCTTTGATTTTTCAGAACGAATCTTTAAAAAACTCTTTAAATTATATTTTTTTATTGAATTAAACATTTTTACAAAACTAAACTCTTTTGTGCCTAAAAGTCCTTGCGGTCTAAAAAGCATTACAAGAATTAAAACAACCGGATAAAAAAGAAGTCTGTAATTTTGCAAAAATCTTAAACCTTCTTGAAGGAAAGTTAAAACAAATGCTGCCAAAACAGAACCAGTCATAGACCCCATTCCACCAAGAACAACAAAAATAAGATAATCAATAGATTTAGTAAATGCAGCCTGCTCAGGTTTTATAAAACCAACATACATAACATAAAGAGCACCACCAATACCAGCAACAAAACTAGCAAGAACAAATCCTGCCATTTTGTAATGGAAAACTCTAACGCCACACGAATTTGCTGCAATTTCATCTTCTCGAACTGCAAGAATTGCTCTTCCATATGTTGAACGAATAATATTTTGCACGCACACAATCACAAGAACCAAAACACTTATCGAAACCAAAACTGCAACCGTAGAATTTAAAGTTAAAATTGTTGGAAACGATTTTCCGTTTGGTCCGCCTGTCCATTGCTTTAAATTAACAAGAACAACACGAATAATTTCGCCAAATGCAAGAGTTACAATTGCAAGGTAGTCGCCCTCAAGTTTTAATGTAGGAAAACCAATCAAAAAACCAAAAAAAGCAGTTATTAATCCAGCACAAATTACTGCCAACGGCAAAGGAAGATGTGCATTCGTATTTAATAAAATTGTTGCATACGCACCAAGAGCCATAAATCCAGCTTGCCCTAAACTTAACTGCCCTGTAACACCAGAAATAATATTTACACTAATTGCCATAATTGAATAAATACTGGCAAGTGTAAAAATTCCTGCATAATATGAATTCATAACTCCTACACAGGTAAGAAGTGTAGGTATAAGAATAACAATCAATGCTACAACTGAAAGAATCAATGTATTTTTTAAAAAGTTACTTTTCATTTTTACCTCGTTATAAAAATCAGACTTTTACAGTTGTTTTTTTACCAAACAAACCAGATGGCTTAACAAGAAGAATTACAATCAAAATTATATACGAAATTGCATCTGCATACTGACTGCTTAAATATCCCTTTGTTAAAGTTTCTGCAATACCAAGAATAACTCCACCTGCCATAGCACCAGGAATAGAACCAATTCCACCAAGAACTGCCGCAACAAATGCCTTTAAACCTGGAATATAACCCATAACAGGATCAACCTGCGGATAAACGGTTGCATAAAGAACACCGCCCGCACCCGCTAAAACAGAACCAACAACAAACGTAATTGCAATTATTTTATTTACATTTATTCCCATTAAAGCAGAAGCCTTTAAATCAAAAGAAACTGCCTGCATTGCCTTTCCAGTCTTTGTTTTATTTACAAGAAAGTTTAAAAGAACCATCAAAACAGCACTGGAAATTATTACGATAAGTTGTATTTTAGAAATTGAAAAAAGACCAATTGTATAAACTTTTGCTTCCATTGTAGGAACTTGTTTTGGATCAGGACCAACAAACGGAAGAACACGCATAAGATTTTGAAGAATAAGTTCAACTGCAATCGCAGTAATTAAAGAATTTAATCTTGGAGATTCACGTAACGGACGATATGCAAACCGTTCAATTAATATAGAAAGAATACCGCATACTACCATTGCACTAACGAATGCACCAGTCATTCCCATAAAATTTGCGCCTAATGCCAAAAGAACAAAATAACCGACGTACGAGCCGATCATCATAACATCACCATGTGCAAAATTTATAAGTTTTACAATTCCGTAAACCATTGTATAGCCAAGAGCAATCAGTGCATAAAGACTTCCTAAAGAAAGACCATTCACCAATTGTGCAATAAAAATATCCATGCAATACTCCTAAAAAGGCAAATTCATTGTATTTTAATAAATTAAATAATCTTAGGCAATTATAGAAAAATCTTGATAATTTACAGTTTATCAATAAGAAGAAGAGGCGAACACTTAAAATTCTTTTTAAACTTTGCCCCCGCCTTTGAATGAAAATAAACCGCCGTTATCGCCGCATCCAAAGCAGAATATCCTTGTGCTAAAAGAGAAACGCACATTCCTGCAAGAACATCGCCACTACCAGCTTTTGCAAGAGCATTAGTTCCTTTATTGCAAATAAACGCTTCGTTGTTGTTAAAAATATAAGTATTTGCTCCTTTTGCAATAAGAGTAATGTTCGGAAACATTTTAGAAAATGCAAAACCGTATTCAAATCGATTTTCTATAATATCTTTTTGTAAAATTGGTTCATTTTCATTGCAAGAATTTAGTAAAACACACAATTCTTTTGGATGAGGAGTAAGAATCACTCTTGCGTTTTTAAGGGAATTCAATTTATTTAAAATTATTTTTACATTTTTGCAATAAAAAAAATCTGCATCAAGTACAACCGTAGGATTTTTCATCTTATAAACAAAATCAAGTGTAGTTTGCACAAGTTCTTCAGATTTTTTTGAACGACCAAGACCACTTCCAAGCAGAACCGCCGTTGTTTTTTCAGGAAAATCATCCGAAGTCATCAATTCTGGTGATGTTAAAAAATTATTCTCAATAAAATCTTTTTGTAAAAGAGTTACAAGTCCCGCTCCAAAACGGAGTGCAGCCGTTCCAGCAATAATAGATGCACCAGTTTTTTCTCCTGAAACAATACAAGCGTGACCAAAATCTCCTTTATGAACAGACTGTTTTTTTCGCAAAGGGGTTTTTGTATCTTTTTTTTCTATTAAACAAGCATTCGGTTTTTCACAAGATTCAAAAACGGAGGGTGTAATTCCTAAAGAAGATGTAACAATTTTTCCTGCATAATCTTTTGCTTCATCACTAAAAAGAGCCGTTTTTAATGCTCCCATCGTTACAGTTTTTTTAGCACGAAAAGCAATTTTTTTTCCAAGTTTTAAAGTTTGAATTATTCCATTTTTATTTATTCCGCTTGGAATATCGCAGGAAATGCAAAAAGAGTTTTTTTCGCCTTGTTCATTGCACCATTCAATTGCATTTAAAACATTTTTAGGAAGCAGTCCATGAAATCCAGTTCCGTAAATACAATCTACAATTACATTTGAAATAAAATATTCTTTAGAATTCTGCCACAAAGAAAAATCGTCTTCAAAAACTTTTACTCCAACAGATTCTGCCATTTTACGCTGCAAAATCGATTCTGAAGTTTTAGGACTACCAAAAGCAATAACAAAAACATTCTTTACACGAGCATAAATTCTTCTAGCAAGACAATAACCATCGCCACCGTTATTTCCACATCCGCATAAAATTAACACAGAATTTGGATTTTTTTGCATAACGGCTTTTTCTAACGCCATTCCTGCATTTTCCATCATAATATTTTCAGGAAAACAAAAAATTTCTTTCGCCTTTTTTTCTGGAATATTTGAATCAAAATATACTGCTTTCACCTTAAAACCTCTTTGCGTTTTCATTTTACAATCATTTAATTTTTTTATACAGAACATCATAAAAATAGAAAATAATTCCCGATTTTTAAAAAACACTGTTACAATAAATTCAATAAATGTAAAAGGAGTCTTTACCAATGCTTACTTTATCCCAATTTTATGAACAAACTGGCGGAAACACTTATGACACAATCAATCGTCTTGGACTTTCCGAAGAAATGCTCATAACATTTTTAAAAAAGTTTTTAAATGATGAAAGTTTTACAAATCTTGAAATATCTCTTAATGCAAAAGACAACGAAACCGCATTCCGAATGGCACACACGCTTAAAGGGATTACAGCAAATCTTGGTCTTCAAAATCTTTTTGAAAAATCTTCTGTCATAACAGAATTTTTAAGGGGAAATGCAGAAAATAAACTTTGTGAAGTAAAAAAAATTATGCCTGCACTAAAGCAAGAATATACAAAAACTATAAACCTTATAAATAAATTAGGCTAGCACGTAAACATATAAAGGAACTTTATGAATAATACTTTGAGCGGATATATTTTAAATATGGGCTTTATGCTCATTATTTTACTAATTCTTAAACTTAGAGCCTCTTCTGTAATCAAACAGAAAAAAAGCCGGATAAAATGCTTTCTGCTTTTTTGTATAACTTCAGTATATATTATTGCAGATGCAGCATTTATTGTCTGCCATTTTTCAACTAATCTTCCGCCAATTGTATGGCAAATTGTTTCTCTTATATTCTATGTTGTTTATGTTTTTCTTCCATTTGTATGGAGATTATTCGTACGAAACTTTGTAGGAAACACATTTTCTAGTCTTGGTAAAAAACTTGAAATTATCCCTCTTATTATTCTTTTAACAATGGTAGCTATAACTCCATTTACTGGATTTTTATACTCCATAACAGACGATGGAATGTACGTTCGCGGTCCAGGGTATATAATTTTTTCATGGCTTAATTATTTTTATTACATAGAACCTTTTTATGATTTAATCGTTATTTTTATAAAAAAGAAAGAAAAACAGGAACCTTATATATTTCATTCAATTTTTATTTCTTTAATTCCATTAATTGGTGCTGTAGTAAACAGTAATTTTATTCCAGTGGGAACAATATTTCCGTTTCAGCCGTTTTGTTCAATAATTGTTGCTTTGTTGGCGTTCTTTTTTATTGCTTCAAAAGATTCGGATTTACTAAAAGACCAGCATCAAGAAGCAATTCAAAAAGCACTTGAAAAAGCCGAAGAAGCCAGCCGCGTAAAAACAAGATTTCTTTCAGATATGAGCCACGATATTCGCACTCCAATGAATGCAATTATAAATCTTACCGACCTTGCTCTAAAAGAAAACGATATTAACGTTGTTCATGAATATCTTTCCAGAACGGAAATTGCAAGTAATTTTCTTTTGGGGCTTATCAATGACATTCTTGATATGAGTAAAATTGAAAGCGATGAAATTATTCTTCATAAAGAGAATCTTACCAGAACAGAATTTCTTGATATGATAGAAACTGTTATTAATCCTCTTGTAGAAAAAAAGCATATTCATTTTCATACGGAACTTAATCCAGGAAAATACACTATCCGTGTTGATAAACTCCGTTTTAATCAAATTTTCTTTAATCTTTTGTCTAACGCAGCAAAATACACACCAGAAGGTGGAGACGTTTGGCTTGAAGTTCACAATATGGAAGTAGAAAATAATCGCTTAAAAATCAAATTTATTGTACGCGATAACGGAATTGGTATGAGCGAAGATTTTCTGAATCATCTTTTTGAACCATTTGCTCGTGAAGAAACAGATTTTAACATCAAAACGCAGGGAACTGGACTTGGACTTTCCATTGTAAAAAGACTCGTTGATAAAATGGACGGAACAATTACCGTAAAAAGCAAATTAGGCGAAGGTTCAGAATTTACTGTAATTTTCTATGTAGATATTGTTTCTAGAACAGAAGTTTTACAATCACAAGAAAAATCAAACTCTACTTTAGATTTAAAAAAAGGTTTAAGAATCTTATTAATAGAAGATAATGAATTAAACTCTTATGTAACAAAGATTATTCTTGAAAAAGCAGATTGCGTTGTTACTTGCGTAAACAATGGAAAAAAAGCAGTTGAGCTTTTTACTCAAAGTGAACCTTTTAGTTTTGATGCAATTTTTACAGATTTAAGAATGCCTGTTATGGGCGGAATTGAAGCTACAAAAATAATTCGTTCCAGCAATAAACCAGATGCAAAAACAATTCCGATTATTGCAATGACCGCTGACGTTTTTGAAGATGACCGCAAAGAAACTTTAAAAGCCGGAATAAATTACCATCTTTCAAAACCAGTAGATGCAAAAATGATTTATAAGGTATTAAGAGAATGTACCCCCCCCCCCGAAAATTTCACCTTAAATAAGCAAAAAGCGTAATAAGAATATTTAACATAAAATAACTTTGATAAAAATGGAGCAAATATGGAAAAAAATAGAATACTTATAGCCGATGATGCACAAATGAACCGAGAAATGCTTAGCGAAATTCTTGGTAATAAATATGATTATGTTTACGCTTCTAACGGAGTAGAAGTTGTAGATCTTCTTCGTGGAAAAAATGACATTGACATTATTCTTTTGGATATAAATATGCCGCAAATGGACGGTTTTGAAGTTCTTCGCATAATGAATGAACGCCATTGGATAGCAGAATTTCCGGTAATTATAATTTCTGCTTCTAATAACGAAGATTTTATGACAAAAGCTTATCAACTTGGTGCAGTCGATTATATAAATCGTCCTTTTAATGCATTAGTAGTCCAAAAACGAGTTGAAAATATTCTTTTAATGTATTCCAACCAAAAAAGACTTACCCAACTTGTTGTGAATCAAGTATATGACAAAGAAAAAAACAGCAACTCAATGATTAATATTTTAAGTAATATCGTAGAAAGCAGAAATCAGGAACTTGGCAGCCATACATTAAATGTACAAATGATTACCGATTTGCTTTTAAATGAACTTGTAAAACTTACAAATCGTTACAAACTTTCAAAAACAGACATTGCAATGATTTCATCCCTTGCCGCCTTACACGATGTAGGAAAAATAAAAGTTCCCGAATCAATATTAAATAAACCCGGAAAATTAACACCAGAAGAATGGATTGTTATGAAATCTCACACAATAGAAGGTGATAATATCCTTAAAAATTCTATGTACGATATGGATAGCAAATTTATGACCACAGCATGTCAAATTTGCCGCTGGCACCACGAAAAATATGATGGAAAAGGCTATCCTGACGGCTTAAAAGGGGACGAAATCCCAATTGCAGCACAAGTTGTTTCCCTTGCCGACGCTTACGACGCACTAACAAGCGACCGGTGCTACAAAAAAGCATTCCCACACGAAAAAGCAATGCAAATGCTTTTAAACGGCGACTGCGGAACATTTAATCCACTGCTTATGGAATGTCTTGAAAAAATCTCTGAAAATCTAAAAAACATAAAAGAAAGCGGAAAACCTTACGATTTTCAAAGTGTAGCCTGTCACGTTGCAGATGAATTATTCACAAATAACGCCCTGACTCCAGGAAACGCACTTCGCAGAATGATGGATAACGAACGAACAAAAAAAGAATTCTTTATGGAATGTGCAGACGGCATTCAGTTTGAATACGACAAATTATTGCATAAAGCATCATTTGTTTACAAAGAAGCAAACGATAAACCTGCTAAAAAAACTATTTTTACAACGCGTGAAAGCAATGATAATCTTTTGCCGTTAAATTATTGGAATTTATTACACGAAAAACTTTTACAAAAATCAAGAGAAAACCCCATTGTATCAGAAGATGTAAAATTGTTTATAAAAGGAGAATACATTCCTTATCACGCAAGAATTATGGCAATTTGGCCAGAAATCGGCAATGAATACATTTTTGTAATGGGGCATTTTACAAAAATCAAATAAATCCTAAGTTTTTAAAGGTTAAAATTAACAGTAATTGTAAAAATGACGATAAATTATTAAACTTGAAAACACGAGCATCACTAAAATATTTTAGTAGCTCAAATAAAAAAAGATTACGAGGCACAAATTATGGAAGAAATTCTTGAGTTATTGCGACAAAATGCACGACTTTCTGTAAAAGACATTGCAAGTATGACAAAAAAAACAGAACAAGAAGTCGCCTCTATTATAAAAAAACTTGAAGATGACGGAATTATCTTAAAATACGCAGCCATTGTAAATCCTGAAAAATCTGGCGAAAGCAAAGACAAAGTTCGTGCTGAAATCCAGTTGCAAGTTACTCCGGAACGCGAGCATGGCTTTGATGCCCTTGCAGATCGCATTTATCGTTTTCCACAAGTAAAATCGCTTTTTTTAATGAGCGGTGGTTACGATTTTAAAGTAATTATTGAGGGCGATTCTCTTCAAGAAGTCGCGTTCTTTGTTTCTAATAAGCTTGCAACTTTGGAAGGTGTTCGTTCTACAAAGACGTGTTTTATTTTAAAAACTTACAAAGAAAACGACATTGTATATGTAGAAGATGAACGTGATCGTCGCGAAGCTCAAGCTTAAAATACAAAGGGCGGAGAACCGCCCTCGCTTCAAACCTGCGGTTTTCCGCTACCCACCCTGCACCCTTCAAACGCCAGGGTGCAACGCCCGGCTAAATGTACGGCAAAAAAAAGGATAATTATGAATACAAGACAAGATAAATTTAGTCGCTTAATGGAATCAATTCCACCAAGCGGAATTAGAAAGTTTTTTGAAATGTTAATTGGACACGATGATGTTATTTCGCTTTCTGTTGGTGAACCAGATTTTCCAACACCATGGACAATGCGAGAAGAAGCATTCTATCATCTTGAAAAAGGTCATACTTCTTACACAGGAAATCGCGGCCTTTTAGAATTACGGCAGGAAATCTGTCGCTATATGGAACGCTACAATATGTACTACAATCCGGAAACAGAAATTCTTGTTACCGTTGGTGCAAGCGAAGGTGTTGACTCATCTTTACGTTCCATTTTAAATCCTGGCGATGAAATTATTGTCTGCCAGCCTTGTTATGTAAACTACGAACCACTTGCTCGACTTACAGAAGCAAAAATTGTCGCAATCGATACAAGTATTAACGGATTTTACCCTACTGCAGAACAAATTGAAAAAGTTATTTCTCCTAAAACAAAAGCAATTATGATGTGTACGCCAAATAATCCAACAGGGACAATAATTCCTGCATCAGAACTTGAAAAAATTGCAAAACTCTGTGTAAAAAATCAAATATGGTGTATTTCTGATGAAATCTATTGCGAACTTCTTTACGATGATGCAAAACACGTTTCAATCGGTTCTTTTCCTGGAATGAAAGACTACACGATTATTTTAAACGGATTTTCAAAGTCATTTGCAATGACCGGCTGGCGAATTGGTTACGTTGCCGCTCCTAGCGACCTTATTACACAAATGACAAAACTTCACGGCTACAATTCAATTTGTGCACCAATTTTTAGCCAGTATGCTGCAACTGAAGGCTTAAAAAATGGTTGGAAAGATGTAGAAAAAATGCGTTTAAGTTATCAGCAAAGACGAAACTTAATGGAAAAAGCCTTTAATGATATGGGCTTACCTGTTCCAGAGCCAAAAGGAGCATTTTATATGTTTCCGGATATTACATCCACAGGAATTTCTAGCGAAGAATTTGCAACACGACTTTTTCAAGAGCATAATATTGCTGTTGTACCTGGAAGTGTTTTTGGTCTTGGTGGCGAAGGTCATATCCGTGTATGCTATGCAACTGCAATTGATAAAATAAAAATTGCAATGGAACGCATAGCAACTTTTGTACAAGAGTTAAAAAAATAAAATGCATTGGAACGCTAAAAATAATTTTTGGAGTGCCTTATGATTATATCAATTTTAATTGCAATTATCGTCGCAGCATCTTTAATTTTAATTCTCTCTTTAATTGTAGGAAAAGGCAATTCCGGCATTAAAAGAGAAGAAAAAAAAGGAAAGCCTAGAAATAATTCTGCAATTTTAAAAGATGCTTCAAAAAAACTTTTGCACGATCCAAATAACGTTCCAGCATTAACTGCCGCTGGAGAAATTTATTACACAACACAAAACTATAAAAAAGCATTAGCAATTTATCAGCGTCTTCTTGGTTTGCAAAAAGTTCACCCGCAAATCGATGAAAAGCAAACTTCTCTTCGTTATGGAATCTGTTGTTTTTATCAAGAAGATTATGATAATGCTATAAAAGCACTTAGCACGGTTCTTCGGCTTGAAATTCAAAATTATGAAGCCAATTATTACATAGGAAAATGCTTGATGAAAAAACAAGATTATGAAAAAGCAATTTCTATGTTCAAACGTGCAGCAAAAATCAATCCAGAAAAAATAGAAATTATTAAAGATTTAGCATATTCGCTATTTTTTGCAAAAAAATATCGGGAAAGTCTTGCTTACTTAAAAAAAACTGTTGAACTTGATCCTGAAAATAAAGAGGCAATTTTTTATTTTGCCTCCGCAATGAACGAAGCCGGTTACGGCGAAAAAGCCCTTAAACTTTTTGTACATCTAAGAACAAATCCTATTTTTGGTGCAAGAGCTTGTCTTGCCGCAGGAACTATCCACGATAAATTAAATGCTCCCGATAAAGCAGTTCAAGACTATGAAATTGCTTTAAAACTTGAAAATGTTGATCAAGAAACGAAACTTTCAATTTTTTACAAACTTGCACAATTACTTCTTTCGCAAAAAAATATTTCAAAAGCATTAACTTACCTTAAGCAAATTCAATCAATTTCGCCAGATTATCGAGATGTTCCTGCATTAATTTCTCGTTATCAAGAATTAAATCAAAATTCAAATCTTCAAGTTTATCTTATGTCTGGCACAAGCGATTTTGTTGCTTTGTGTAGAAAGTTTATTTCCGGCTACTATCCAAATTCTAACATCAAAGTTGAAGATATTAATGTTACATCAGAACGTGTTGAAATTTTATGCGAAGTTCAAAGCGTAAGATGGCAAGACACAGAATTATTCAGATTTTATCGAAGCACTGGTTCAATTGGTGAACTCTACGTTCGTGACTTACATTCAAAAATCCGAGAAATAAAATGTGATAAAGCCTTTTGTGTAACTGCAGGAACTTTTACCGAAGAAGCAAAAAAATATATAGACGGTCGTCCTATTGATTTAATTGAAAAAGCGGACCTTGTAAAAGTTCTTAAAAAAATCGAAATTACAAAACGCTTATATTAATTTATAATTCAGATTTAATAAGAACAATATTTCTTTCTCTTTCATCGTTTTTATCAGTTTTTTCAGTAAGAAACGGCACATACAGTTTTTCAACTGAAAAGTTAAGTTTTAAATCTTTTAAAGAATTCATTTCTGCATAAATATTTTCTGTCTTTGCCTTATATGCTAAAAGAATTCCATCTTTTTTAATAAGAGAAAGCAGCGTTTTTGTCATTTTTTTGTCTAATGGTCTAAATGCTCTAAAAGTTGCAACGTCAAAACTTTCTGCAGGAACTTTTTCTGCTTCTTTTTTTAGAACTGTAACATTTTTTAAGCCACAAATCGCTGCACAATTTTCTAAAAATGCACAACGTTTATCCATTCGCTCTACAAGTGTAAAATCAAACTGGGGAAAAACTATCGCAAGCGGAATTCCTGGTAAGCCTCCACCAGAACCAATATCTGCAATCTTAAATTTTTCATCATTATTTTTTTGCTTAAAATCGTTATAAATCTGTAAAAAGATTTTATAAGGTGCAAGGCTATCTAAAATATGATTAACTACGATTTCATCATAATCGCTTGTATTTGTAAGATTATATGCACTATTAAAAAGTATTATTTCTTTAATGTATTTATCAAGTTTAGTGCAAATTTCATTTTGGTTTTCAGATAAAATACCAATTTTTTCAAGTCCATTTTCTAATTTAAAAAGATTGTTCATTTTTTCCTTAATGTTAAATTTCAATAATGCTTTTAATCTTCACCAATATCCAATAAAAAGTCCAAATTCCAATTTTCACCTTGATATTTTACAGAAACCAAATTTCCTGTTTTTTGTGCTTTTAATTTTGGCTTTTTTGAAAGTTCATAAAGAATCGATTTTTCATTTTTATTATCTTGAATTAATTCAGGTTCAACATAATATCCGGCTAAAGTTCCACAATTTCCATCCGCTCTAAACAAAAAATAAAAAGTTTCGCTTCTAGTTTTTTCATCATCAATATATTTTCTATCACCAGTCAAAAGAAAAGAACCATCGTTTTCCTTTTTGCTAAAATAAACTGTCCTAATTGTATCTTTTAAATTACAGCCATTAATTACAAATCTTAAAATTGAAGGATAAAACTTTGTTAAATTATTAGTTTTTAAATCCCCATTTTTTTCTCCAGAACCAGAAATCGTTACCGGAATACTCACTTTTTTTATTGCATTTGTATTTTTTTTAGTTTCTTCTTTTAATTCTGCAAGTTGTTCAATAATCGAATTTAAAAGAACAGCATTAGAATTAGAATCATTTGCTGAATATTTATTTAAAATCTCAGAAGAATTTCCAAAAAGAGAATAGATTCCGTCAAAAAGACCATTTATTCCAAGAGATGAAACATCATTTGCCGAAAGATAATCTAGTGCAAGTGACTTATTTACAGAAGAAACACTTTTTTTTGCGTCTTCTACATTAGTTTTGTCAATCATAACAGTATTTTGCTTTAATTTTGCTGCTTCAGAGTTTTCATTTCCATTAGAAATATTTGTATTTATCATTCCTGGCGTATAAAATTTTGTGCCAAAAGACGGAGCATTAATTTTTGGCATAACAGGACTTTCTAACGAAGAAATACTAGAAATAGACGGCATTGACGGAAAAGTCGGCGTGCTTACTTTTTCAGAAGTAGTTTTTGCAGAAGATTGTGCATATGCAACTGCAAAAAAACAGAAAAAAACAGAATATGCAAAATGTTTTTTACATACTTGCAAGACTTTCCTCCACATATTCAAGACGTTGTGTAAGTTGAGCAATCGTTTTTTCAAGCCGATTTTTTTCCTTTTCTAGTTTTCCACGTGCATCAAGTTTTACACTAGCACCAGCTTTTTGTTTCATCATCTCTCGTACAGAAGCAGGACTTTTACCATCAAGAAATTCTTTTTCAACTTCTTGTCTATCATCCTTTTTGCGAACAGATGCAACAACTTTCATATTTTCAAAACCAATTGCCGGGTTTACATCTACCCGGCCAACCTTTTGAATATCTTTTGCCGTATTACGTGGAAGACACAAAACTCTATCTATGTAATCTTCATAACGAATATTTGCCCTTTCGCAAAGTTCATGAGCCTTTATCAAAAGCTTTCCAAATTCCTGCATCATTTTGCCGTTTGCTTCAAGATATTCTTTTTTTATCTTTTCAGTAAGTTCAAAAAGTTCCTTATCATTTTCCCATTCTAGTTTATAATAGCCCTTTTCTTCTGCGATAAGAAGAAGATCGTTAAACTTTGCCCAAAAATGCTGATTATGAACTTTTGCATTATAAACTGTTCCAGCATTACCAGTTGTATTTAAAAGTTCTTCTGACTGCAAATGATGGGTATATTCATGCACTGCAGTGTATATAAGTTGATTATCGTTTTTAAAATTCTTATTGTGCAAAAAAATTTCATGTGTATCTGGCATATAAAAACCATTTACACGTTTACTTTCTTTTCCAGTTTGAGTAACTGTAAAATCCAATTCCGTTGGTGCAATATCAATTAAAATCTCTTTTATTTTTGCATTATCCATTTTATTCAGCTCTTTTATAAAAATCTTCTTTTACAATATTATAAGAAATTACGATTTTTTTGTCATAGCAGCACGAATTTGTGAAGCAAAAAGTTTATTTTGATCATTTCGTTCTGGTACAGAAAATTTTGGTTTTCCATCTTCTTCAGAAATTCTATAAATATGATTAGGGCTTGTTGTGTATGCTGGACTTTCAGGATTATTAATCCACCAGTCAAGAACAGCAATTATACAAAGCGTGTATTTTAAAAGATTTGCATTATTTGCATTTGTGTTTGCAGTAACATTACTTGCACCAAGCAACGTATCAAGTCTTTTTGAAATTTCATTTGAAATATCAAACTTATAATGTTCCCAAGGATTTTGAATCATAGAAACATCTCCGTGTGTAGATGCAACTTTATCGCAAAGACTTACAGCTTCACTAAAATAATGGCGTGCAAAATCTGTGCGGAAAAATAGTGGGCGATACTTACTTTCATCTTGTGGGCGTTCCAAAATAAGCTGGTCAAACTTAAAATGCGGTAAATAATGCCATTGAACTTGCCACAAAAGAGAAGTAATTAATTTTTTTCCAAATTGAGAACTTTCATAATCATCCTGTGAATAAATCTGATTTACAAGATTATTTAACGGCTCGCAATAAAGTCGTTCAAAAACATTTTCCCTATAAGCCGACCAATCATCCATAACAGCAGTAATCGAATCTTTATTTTTTTCAGAAGATTCCACCGTAGTTTTTATAAAATTAATATTTCTGCAACCTACAAAACAATCTTCAAGAATTCTAATAAGAACTAATGTAACTTGTAATGGATTTTCTGGACTAAGAACATTAAAACCATCTGCAAAATGATAAAGCGGCTGAAAATATGGATACATATCCGGGTGATTTTCCAAATGTGCAAATCCTGCCTGCGGAAAAAGTTGATCCAAAAGTTTTATGCCAGTTACAACAATCTGATCTTTTACGCCTTTTTCCTGTTTTAAAACTGTATTTTTTTGTTTTGTTTCCTCTTCAACTTTTACAGTTTTTGTTTTTTCAGGAAGAAGAAGATCAAATTTATGCAATCCTACAAATTTTAGTATATCCGCAACTTTAATTTTGAAAAAATCTGGATAACCTTCAAAAGTATCAGAACACATTCGCATTAAAAGCGGATAGCATTTTTTTATAATTTCATTTTGAATATAAAGCCAATCTGTAATTGCTTCTTTTGCAAGCGAAGAAAGTTTTTCTTTTGGTGAATCTGCATAAGCAATTTCATCTGTATAAATTTCTTTAATAAGTTTTGGAATTTTATTTTCACCGTAATAATAAACTTGAATCAAAAGTTTATAAATAGAACGAATATATGGAATTAAATCTTGAACAACGTAGGGTTGTGGTAAATCCATAAGTTCAATATGCGAAAGTTTTACGGTTTGCATTGTCCAGCCGGCAATCATTCTTAAAAATTTGAATTTCGTTTCTGTTCCATTTGCAATTTTTGCTTTATAAGACGCTGGAGCAATTTGAATAAGAGTTTTTATTACCGTTATAAAAGATGAAAGATTATCTATATGATGTTTTAATGTTACTGTACAAAATTCTGTAACAACTTGTTCGTGTCCATTCTGCTGAAAATATTTTATAAAATTAAAAAAGCCGTAATTTGGTTTAATTCCATACTCACTGCTCATCATAAGTTTATCAAACAATGCACTAAGTTTTGGTGGAATTTGAAGAAGGTCTTCCTGTCGCTTTCTGTTCCCAGTTCCTTGATGTTCCGACTTTTGACCATTGGAAGATGATGAGGATTCCTGCTTTCCAGAAGAATTTTGTCTTATAATACGACCTGTTCCCTTTACTGATTTTGTATTTTGCGAAGTTTTTTCTGAACGTTCATACATAACTTCTCCCCCTAATTTTTTGGACATCATTTCAGCCTCTCCTGGTTGTAACTGACCAATTGCTTTTCTAGTTCTATCTAATGTTCCAGGAGCCCAATCTGCCTGTTTTGAAATTATTCCATCATCTTTCATAAAACTAATTTCCCCCTTACAGCCGAATATGACTCTTTTTTACTATTCCAGGACAATTTTTTAAAACAATTTTCTCTCCACTTTCAGAAACAAGAACACCTTCAAAAAAACCGTAAATCGTCGTGTACGCATTACGCATTATAATAATATTTAAAGTCCGACTATTTAACGAAGTAGGATTAAACACTAAATCAACCATTCCTTCTGTATCTTGTACAACCCATTTTTTTTCAATACCAAAAGGATGAGTTATTTGAACTGGTGGCATTGCCGTAATTTTTCCATCTACAGAAAGCATATCATTATTATACGAATCTTCATCCGTTGCCATATAACTTGTATTTTCAAATGAAAACACAACATCTTTTCCGTCAATATTTGCCATTCCGTACATAACTTCAACAGAAGATCTTGGCTTTAAATATGTTCGATTTAATACAAAAAGCCCAAGCCCTTTTCCACAAGGAATCTGTTTTATATGATGCCGATGTTTTCCAGTATTTAATCCACCTTCAAGATTCAAAGGAACAAACCATGTAGCAGAACATCTTTGCATTGTTGGTGCAGGATTAACAAAAAGAACTTCATTTTCGTTATTTCTGTCTAAATTTATTTGTGCATAATATTTTGCTTTTGCTGCAGGACGAAATTTATCACCACGAACTATAAAATCAAGTAAGATTTTTTTACGTTTTCTATTCCAACCAATTTTTATATAACGAGTTTTAGCAAATGTATTGCAAGATGCTTCTTCTGCATTAATAGGAACAAACCGTCGTCTTGGCCCCATAAAACTATGATAGGCAAGTTTCTGACCATTTTCTTTATTCCAAAAAATAACTTCGGCAAGCCCAAACGCCTTGTCATCAAAAAATTCAGCAAGTCCTATATAATTTTCTACAGCAAAAATAAAGCATACACGACTTTTTATTCTAAAGTTAGAGAAAAATGTAGAAGTTGGAACACCTGCAAACGGAGCCTTTAAGCCACGAATATCTACCGTATCAGAAACCCCGAAAAAAGAACCGAAATTTATTTTTCCGTTCTGAATAATTTTAACTGGTGCTTTTACTAACGGTCTAGAATACACGAATTTTCCTTATTATTAAAAATATTTCGTTTTTAAATATACCTTTATTATATAGGAATATGTGCTAGTTGGGAATCTAAAAAAACAGATTTTGATATTGCAGATTTTAATGTTTTTTATTTTTATCTTTCGTATGTTTTTAAAATTGATTCAGCAGTTTGAAGACGACTTTGCCTTAAATTCATTGCTTGTTTTTCAATATATTTGTGCGCCTGAGCCTCTGTCATTTGTAAATATTGAATTAAAATACACTTTGCCCTATCTATTAAACGAATTTCATCAATCTTCTTTTTAAGTTTTACATTTTCGTTTTCTAAGAATTGAGTTCTCTTTCTGCTGGCGATTAAAAGTTTTACTGCCTGATAAAAGAATTCCGGACTTATTGGTTTTGGCAAAACAAAAACCCCTGCATCTTCTATTTCTGCACTTATATCATAAATTCTATCATTATTAACAATTAAAATAATTCCAGAATCCGTTTGTTCCGCTGCATAAAGAGAAAAATCATCACCAAATTCATCAGGCAAAGGAGAATCTACAATAATTAAATCAAAATGATCCGAAATTAAATTACGACGTGCCTCTGCACAATTCTGAGCCGTTACAATTCTGCTAAATGCCTGAGAATTCAATAAACTAGAAATAATTCCAAGAGTCATATTTGTATTAGAAACTATTAAAACCGAATCCATTAATTTTTAATTTCCAATAATTTATTCTTCAAGATTAGCAAATGCTTTTAATGTAACATCTGGTAAAATTCGTTTAACAAAATCACTTTGCAAAGCAAGTTTTAATGCCTGCGGTAAAGTTTCAGGCAATGTTTTTACATTTTTTAATTCTTTTGATTTTGCATTAAATGTATCAATATCAAGTTCTGGCGAAAGTGGAGTTTTGTTTTCTATACCTTCAAAACCAGCGGCAAGAATTAAAGCAATCGCTGCATATTGGTTACAACTTGGATCTGGAGAACGGATTTCCATTCTGCTTCTATTTTTTTCTGCAGTTAAAGGAATGCGTATAAGCTGACTTCTGTTTGCACGACTCCAGCCAATGTAAAAAGGTGCTTCAAAATGACCAAAACGTTTATAGGAATTTTCATTTGGATTTAAAAATGCCGTAATCTCCCTGATTCGTTCCATAACTCCAGCAATAAAATACTTTGCTTCATCTTCAAAATCTGCAAATAGATTCCTATTGTCTTTTTCTATAGAAATATTTATATGCAAACCGTTTCCTGGTTTATCTTCGATAGGTTTTCCATCTAAATTTGCTTCTAAGCCGTTTCTTGCAGCAATAGAACGAACAACAGTTTTAAAAGTTGCAAGATTATCCGCAGCCTTTAACGGCGAAGCATAAACAAAATCAACTTCATGCTGACCAGGACCTGCTTCGTGATGACTTACTTCTGGCTTAATTCCCATTTGTTCAAGAGTTATGCAAATTTCCCTACGAACATTTTCACCCTTATCCAACGGAGCAAGATCGCAATAACCAGCGTTATCATGCGGAATATTTGTTGGATTTCCTTTTTCGTCTAACTGAAAAAGATAAAATTCACACTCAGTGCCAATATTTATCGTATATCCTTTTTTTTCTGCTTTTTCTACAACTTTACAAAGAAGATTTCGAGTATCTCCTTCAAATGCTTTTCCATCTGGATATTTTATATTGCAATAAAAACGAACAACTCTTCCCTGTTGCGGTCGCCACGGCAATACTGAAAGTGTGCTTGCATCTGGCACAAGATATAAATCACTTTGATTTACGCCTAAAAAACCTTTTACAGCACTTGCATCAAAAGAAATTCCAGAAGAAAACGCTCTTTCCAATTCACTTGGTTGAATAGATATGCTTTTTATAGTTCCAAAAATATCCGTAAAAAATAATTTTATGAATTTTACATCATTTTCTTCTATGTAAGTAAGAACTTCTTTTTCTGTATATTCCATAAATCCTCCAAACGAAGTATTAAAATTATACTTCATCTTTAAAAAAAAATCAGTATCAACTAAACTAGAATTATGAAAATAAAAGTGACCTTAAAAAATACAATTATTACAATTGTTTGTGCAATTTTTATTCTTATTGCATTTATGTTCTTATTAATCTCTATTGCAAGTAAAAAGCCTACCGCTGCATTTTATGGAATAAGTGATACAACTCAGAAAAAAATTACAGAAGTGCTTCAAACTACTTATTCTAGAAAAAATAAAAGATCTCTTCCGTTCAATGTAGTTACACTAGACAATTCAATTTCATTAGAAAGAGCTTTAAAAAAACAAAAAGCAGACATTCTTTTTATTTATTCTGGAAAGAATGCAGAATACGCAGAAAAAATTGCATTAAAAAAGCATACAACTTTCGATTCTTCTGTTTTAAATGGAATGACATCTTCTGTAAAAAAAACAATTTCTATTCAAAATGGAAAAATAGGAGCCGTTCCTCTTCTTATTGATCATTGGGAACTTAACGTTAATACAGAAAAATTTAATGCAAGCAAAATAAAAAATCTGAATAATCTTGATGATTTAGAAAAACTTGCAAGAATAACAAAATCTTCAACACCTTTACCAATTATTTTTGCTGGTGGCGAAAATGAATCGCTTATAAACTTTTTTGGAGCACTTACAGAAGCCGTTTCTGGAAAAGAAGCATATCTTAACGGTAAAAAAACAATTGAAGAACTTATAAATTCAGGAAAAGCAAATTACAACTCTTATACAGAAACTTTAAAAGAATTAATAAAAGATGGAAATGCTTATAATGAAACTTACAAACTTTTAAAAAGTTGGATGCAAAAGGAACTTCTTCCTAAAAATATATATCAAATGAACACCCGAGACATAAAAATTATGATGCAAGGTGATGTTACAACTGCAGTATTTTTACCACTTTCTGAACATAGAACTATTGAACGTTCTACAATTTCAAAGTTCAGCACAGTTTTTATTCCTTCAAAAGATGAAAAACAAGAAAGAACTTTTTCTGCACCTATTATTTATGGAATTTCTTTAAAAAAGAATAAAATTGCAAAAAATGCGATTACACAAATGGCAACAGACTTACAGCCACGCCTTACTATCGGAACAGGACTTGCACCTGTAAAAAGCAACAGTTCAGTTCCTGATATTCAAGCTGATGATGTAAGATATTGGGTAGCCGCTTCTAATACGCCATTTCCTGCATTAGCAGATTCACTTTTTACAACGAAAAGCCAGAA
This sequence comes from uncultured Treponema sp., assembly GCA_964482455.1. Classification (GTDB taxonomy): domain Bacteria; phylum Spirochaetota; class Spirochaetia; order Treponematales; family Treponemataceae; genus Treponema_D. The sequence goes on from CAYZXM010000002.1 coordinate 30,649, forward strand.
ATCTGCCTTTGCAGAAGCACTTCGTACAATTTTAAGTTAATTTTATAACTGTTTTATAACGTTTACCATTTCTATTGCACCAAGTGCACAGTCGTATCCTTTGTTACCAGCCTTTGAACCAGAGCGTTCAATGGCTTGCTCAATGTTTTCTGTTGTAATAACACCAAACATAACTGGAACACCATTTTTAATTCCCGCTTGAGCAACACCTTTAGATACTTCTGCACAAACATAGTCATAATGACTTGTTGAACCACGTATTACAGCACCTACTGCAATTATTGCATCATATTTTCCACTTGCAGCCATTTTGTCTGCAATCACAGGAATTTCAAACGCACCAGGTACCCAAACTGCTGTGATGTTCTTATCTTCTACTCCATGACGCACAAGACCATCAATCGCTCCACCTAATAATTTATTCACAATAATTTCATTAAAACGGGAAGCAACAATTCCTACCTTCATATTTGCCGGAGCAACAAGATTTCCTTCTACAAGTTTAATTTCTTTCATATACCACCTTTCTTTTATAGCATTCTATGCCAAAGTTTTTACTAAAACTAAAGAGTTTCCTTAAAAATATGTCCCATTTTATCTCTTTTTGTTTTTAAATAAAAACGGTCATATTCCTGCGGAACAATTTCAATAGGCTCTCGTTTTAAAACCTTAAGACCAAAGCCATCTAAACCATAAACTTTCTCTGGATTATTTGTTAAAAGCCTTAAAGACTTGCATCCCAAATCCCGCAAAATCTGAGCACCAATCCAATATTCTCGTAAATCAGGTTTAAAGCCAAGTTTTACGTTTGCTTCAACGGTATCAAGTCCTTCTTCCTGAAGTTTATATGCTTTTAGTTTATTAATAAGTCCTATTCCACGACCTTCTTGTCGCATATAAAGAATAACTCCTCTTCCCTCTTCTGCAATTTTACTCATTGCAGCATGAAGTTGAGGTCCGCAATCACAACGTTGAGAGCCAAAAACATCTCCTGTAAGACATTCAGAATGAACTCTGCATAAAACATTTTCGCCATCTCCAATTTCACCCCGAACTAATGCTACATGATGTTCTCCGGTAATATCATTGATATAACCATAAATATCAAAATCGCCCCATTCAGTCGGAAGTTTTGCTTTAGCTTCTTGAACTACATGTTTATCATGAACTCTTAAATAATCCTGCAATTCTTTTATTGTTATAAACTTTAATCCAAACTTTTTTGCAAGCTCCCAAAGTTTTGCCGTTCGCATCATGGTTCCGTCGTCATCCATAATTTCACAACACAAACCACATTCTTCAAGTCCTGCCAATCTACATAAATCAACAGTAGCTTCTGTATGTCCATTTCTTACAAGAACTCCACCTTTTCTTGCAACTAAAGGAAACATATGTCCAGGTCGTCTGAAATCTTCTGGTTTAGATTCCGATGACACGCATGCCATAGCAGTTATTGAACGTTCTAATGCAGAAATTCCGGTAGTTGTGGACTTATGGTCAACAGAAACTGTAAAAGCCGTTTCATGATTATCCGTATTTTCGCTAACCATAGGAAAAAAGTTCAATCGTGCAGCAATTTCTTCTGACATAGGCGTACAAATTAATCCTTTTGCATACGTTGCCATCATATTTATGTTTGCTTGCGTTGCAAAACGCCCGGCACATATCATATCTCCTTCATTTTCACGATCAGGATCATCTGTAACTAAAATAATTTTACCATTTCTAAGTTCTTCTAATGCTTCATCTATTGAATTATATTTATATTCCATAAAATCCTCTTAATTTTATTAAATTCAGACTGTAAAACTTATCTATTCATTCAACCAATTCAAAAGTTTTTCTTCTTTTTTAGATTGATTGTTATTTTTTAGATTCATAAATCGATTTACATACTTTCCAATTACATCATTTTCAAGATTTACAATGTCGCCAACTTTTTTATTAAGTAATGTAGTTTCTTTTTTTGTATGTGGAATTACACTAACTGCAAAATTCTTTTCGTTTACCTTTGCAACTGTTAAACTTATTCCATCTATTGCAACAGAACCTTTTTCTATAATTAAGTCCAAAATAGATTCTTTTGTTTCAACATAAACCCATACTGCATTTCCATCATTTTGCATTTGTATGATTTTTCCAGTTCCATCAATATGACCCGAAACAAAATGACCGCCAAACCGTCCATCTGCAGCCATTGCACGCTCTAAATTTACTAAATCACCTTTTTTTAATGAACCAAGATTTGACCTTGAAAGTGTTTCATTCATTACATCAGAAGAAAAACTGCATTCATCAAGTTTTGTAACTGTTAGACACACGCCGTTTACTGCAATGCTATCGCCTGGTAAAGTTTTAGAAAGGACTTTTTTTGCTTCAAGTACAATTTTTCCGTTTCCAACTTCTAAAACTTTTCCGGTTTCTTCAATAATTCCTGTAAACATAAAAAAAGCCCCTTTCAGGGCGTAAAAAGTACAATATTCGCAAAAAGCGTTTTTACTTCTTTCATCCAGACTATACTGTCGGTTGCGGAATCACACCGCATCATGCAAAATATTGCTCGCTGACTTACATAAAAATGCACACAGCCGGTAAGGATTTACACCTTGCCCTGAAGTTAAAAATATAATATCTAAATACTTTAAAATTTTCAATAATTTGACCTTATATTAAACAAATAAGATTTTTAAAACAGTGCTGTTTTATGTCATAAAGTCGACGGATATATATCATAAAACCGTCGAATTTACATCGTAAAACCGACGGATATATGTCGTAAAACCGACGAATTTATACCATAAAATCGACGGATATGTATCATAAAACCGTCGAATTTATGTCGTAAAACCGTCGGTTTTACGATAAAATTTCGCCGTACAGAACTTAAACTTATCCTACATTTTTAGCAAGAGAAACGCCATTTACACTTGCTGTAACTGCTCTTAAACTGTCATAACGTTTGTTTATAAAGTAAACAACAACATTCACACTGACAATTGCAAGATTTAATATATATACAGCAAGAACATAATTAATTGCACCTCGTGAAACTTTTGCAATAATTCCTGCAATGTAACCTAAAATTATCAATAAAACAAATTTTAGACTCATATTTTTTGCTGTTTTTGATTTTACATTCTTCCAAACATTAATCGGCCAAGAAAGACCAAAACAAATAAGCATAACTGCTTCTAAAACTTCTGCCATATTCATTACCCCTTTTCGTTCATAAATATAAAGAAAAAAATTAATAACTTCCAATATATCTTTATTATCATATTAATAACTTTATGTTATAATTTACTTATATGGAATTAACACAATTAAAATATTTTCTGGAAGTTGCAAAAACAGAACATGTAACGCACAGTGCAGAAAATCTGCACGTTGCCCAGCCGGCATTAACACAGGCAATTCATCGATTAGAAAACGAACTGGAAATACCTCTCTTTGTTTCAAAAGGAAGAAACATCTCTCTTACTCCTTACGGAAAATATTTTTATGAAAATCTTAAGCCGATTATGAAAATGCTTGATGAACTTCCAACGAAACTTAAAGAAATGGCAAAAAGTGAAAATACTACCATTCATTTAAATGTTTTGGCCGCATCTTCTCTTGTAACAGAAGCGATTATAGAATATCAAAAAATTGATAGTGAACTGCATATTCAAATTCATCAAAATGAAACAACTGATTTTGATGACATTAAAATTACAACAGAAATTTCATGTAAACAAAAATCATCAGATTCTATATTCATTTGTAGTGAAAAAATATTTCTTGCTGTACCGAATACACAAGAATTTGATGATTGCAAATCAATTAGCTTTTCTAAAATAAAAACTCTTTGCAAGGAATGGGGATTTATTTCTCTTTCTGGTTCAAAGCAACTGCGTTCTATTTGCGATAAATACTGCCTTAATGCTGGAATAATTCCAAATACGATTTTTGAAAGCGACAATCCTGCTGCTGTAAAAAATATGATTGCTGCAAATATTGGAATCGGTTTTTGGCCAGAATTTTCGTGGGGCAAACTTGATTCAAGCAAAGTAAAACTTTTGCAAATTACAAATCCAGATTGCAAACGTGATATTCTTATAACGTGTAATAAAAATAAGGCAGAGAATTCTCATTTGGAAAATTTTTATAATTTTCTAACTGGTTATTTTAAGATTGCAAGTCTTGGTGAAAATTGAAAAATTGCAATAAAAAAAACGCTTTCAGCGGTTTTATTTGTTTGCGAAAAAACTAAAAATTTTGGCAATTAAAACAAAATATTGACTATATTTTTGAATTCTTTTATAAATATACAAACGACAAAGACGTCTGTTCAATGTTATTTCTGTTTTTGCAGAAATGATTTTGAATAGGCGTCTTTTTTTTGGGGTTTTAGGGGCTTTGCCCCTAGGAGAAGGGGTAGGCGAAAACCGCAGGTTTGAGCCGTGGGGAAGGCTTTCCCCTCCTTTAATAAATTGAATTTTTTAATACTACAACTTTTAAACACGGGGGTTACATATGTGTGGATTTGTAGGTGCTTTTGATTTAAATAGTGGTTCAAAACCAATTGATGAAGGTTTGAAAGAAGAATTAAGAAGTCAGGTTTTGGAAATGTCAAAAAAGATTCGGCACAGAGGTCCGGATTGGAGTGGCGTTTACACTGGCGAAAATGCGATTTTAAGCCACGAACGGCTTTCTATTGTTGACCCTCTTTCTGGAAAGCAGCCTTTGGTAAGCGATGACGGAAAAATCATTCTTGCGGCAAACGGCGAAATCTACAATCACAAAGAAATTCGAAAAGAATTTGAAGGAAAATACAATTTTAAAACCCAGAGCGACTGTGAAGTTATCATTCCGCTTTACAAGAAATTTGCTGCACAAGGCGGCGATTTTAAAGCGATGATTGAAAAGTTAAGCGGAATTTTTGCTTTTGCACTTTACGATTCGCAAAACGATGTTTATTTAATTGCCCGCGACGAAATTGGTGTAATTCCGCTTTATCAAGGCTGGGACAAGGCCGGGCGGTATTATGTTGCATCTGAACTTAAAGCTTTGGAAGGCGAGTGCCAGACAATTGAAGAATTTCCAAACGGACATTATTTGTATTCAAAAGACGCAAAAGTTACAAAATGGTATTCTCGCGATTGGGAAAGTTTTGATTTTGTAAAAAATAGTCCAAAGGCAACTGACGAAAAAGGTGAAGTGATTAATCCGTCTGTTATTGAAAAAGTAAAATTTGGGCTTGAAAATGCGGTAAAATCTCAGCTTATGAGTGATGTTCCGTACGGCGTTTTGCTTTCAGGCGGTTTGGATTCTTCGATTATTGCGGCAATTACTCAAAAATATTCTAAAAAGCGAATTGAATCTGATTCAAAAGAAGAAGCGTGGTGGCCTCAGTTACATTCGTTTGCAGTTGGTCTTGAAGGCTCTCCAGATTTGGTTGCTGCAAAAAAAGCGGCTGAATACATTGGAACGGTTCATCACGAAGTTCATTTTACAATTCAGGAAGCTCTCGACGCCTTACCGGATGTAATTTATCACATTGAAACTTACGATATTACGACTGTTCGTGCTTCTACACCGATGTATCTTTTGGCACGCGTTATAAAATCTATGGGAATTAAGATGGTTTTGAGCGGCGAAGGAAGTGATGAACTTTTTGGCGGATATTTGTATTTTCACAAGGCTCCGAACGCAAAGGAATTCCACGAAGAATTGGTTCGCAAAATGAGCAAACTTCACCTTTACGATTGTCTTCGTGCAAACAAATCGCTTATGGCGTGGGGAGTTGAAGGCCGCGTTCCGTTCCTTGATAAAGATTTTATCGACATTGCAATGAGTTTAAATCCGACTGACAAAATGAACATTAAAATGCCAGATGGAAAACAGAGAATGGAAAAATGGATTTTGCGAAAGGCGTTTGAAGATATGCTTCCAGAAAGTATCTGCTGGCGACAAAAGGAACAGTTCAGCGATGGCGTTGGCTACAATTGGATTGATACTCTTAAAAAAATGACTGAAGAAAAGGTAAGTGACGCAGAATTTGCCCGCCGCGAAAACAGATTCCCAGTAAATCCTCCAAAAACAAAAGAAGAATATTATTACCGTGAAATCTATTCAAGATTCTTCCCTAGTGATAGTGCCGCAAAAGTTGTTCCGCACGAGGCTGGAGTTGCTTGTTCCACTGCAAAGGCTCTTGAATGGGATGCCGCCTGGAAAAATATGGATGAACCTTCTGGGCGTGCAATCAGCGGAGTTCACGATAAGGCGTATTAATTTTTTTTAGTTAGAATTTTAGAAAAAATTGATTTACTCATATAACAAAAAATCTTTTATAGTTTTTTTGTTATATGTATAATAAGAATATGGTTCAAAATAAAACTGAAAAAAAAGCACGCCAAATTCGTGATGTAATACGTTATATACAAAAATTCCAAAATGCAACTGTTGTTATTTACCTTGATGATGAAGTAATTGATTCTCCTCTTTTTTCTAGTCATATTCGCGATATTTCTCTTCTTCATCAAGCTGGAATAAAAGTTGCAATTGTTCCAGGTACAAAAAAAAGAATTGATCAAATCTTAAAAAAATCAAAAATAAAATGGACCTATCATGACCAAATTCGTATTACAGACGAAAAAGGTATTAACCTTATAAAAATGGCTGCGTTTGATATTTCAAATATAATAATGACCAGTCTTGCGGCAAATCATATTACTGCAACTATTGGAAATTGGGTTCGAGCCAGAGCAAAGGGAGTTATAGATGGTATTGATTTTGGTACAGCTGGTGAAATAGATAAAATTCAAGTTGATGCAATTAAGAATACTTTAAATAACGGTTTTATTCCAATTTTTCCTTGTATTGGATGGAGCATTATTGGAAAGCCATACAATATTTCTTCCACTGAACTTGCAAAATCCGTTGCAACAAGTTTAAAAGCTGACAAACTATTTTTTGTTATAAAAAATGGTATCATTGCTAAAGATGAATTTATAATTCCTGAAAAAATAGGAATTTCTACAGAAGATACTATTCCTGCAATGGATCTTGATGAACTAGAATCTTTTTTAACATTAAACAAAGAAAATTCAAATCAAAAAATTATTTCTCTCTTAAAGATTTCTGAAAATGCCTGCAAAAACGGCGTTACGCGTTCCCATATTTTAAATGGTTCTCAAGATGGTTCTATTCCTTGTGAAATTTTCAGCGATTTAGGTTCAGGCACGATGATTTATTCACAAAATTATGGTCATATTCGTTCGATGACGCAAACAGATATTCCTTCTGTGCTTTCAATAATGAATCCGTTTATTCAGAAAAAAATTCTTTTACCTCGTACAGAAAAAGATTTAACAAACAATCTTTCTGATTATATTGTTTATGAAATTGATGGTGGAATTCGTGCAACGGCTTCACTTCATATTTATGATAACTATCAAGCGGAAATTGCTGGAATTGCCGTTGATGAATCTTTTTCTAATTTAGGAATTGGTCCAAAACTAATCGAATATTTAATACATAAAGCAAAAGATAAGAAACTTTCCAGTGTATTTATTCTTACAACACAAACTTCTGACTGGTTTGAACAGTTTGGTTTTTTACCTGATAATATTTCTTCTTTACCACAAGAAAGAAAAAACCTTTGGACTCCAAAACGAAATTCAAAGGTTTTTAGAATAAAATTATAATTTAAAAACTATTAAGCATTACATCAAATGCAATGTATGCACTTTCTGGAATTACTCCAGGATAGCCTCGTTCACCATATGCTAAATCTGGTGGAAGAACAAAAGTTCTTACTTCGCCTTTTGTCATATCCTGAACCATTGCATCAAAACCTGGAATCATCTGTCCAGCACCTGTTCTAAAGTTTAGTGCTTCATGTCCGCCATCAAGCATTCCACTCGAGCCATCAAAAACTGTTCCATCTACAAGATAACCTTTATAATCAACGGAAACATTTTTTCCTTTTCCACATTTTGCACCAGAACCAGTTTTTGTAACTTTATAATAAATTCCATCTGAAGTTTTAGAATATCCTGGAAAGTTTTTTTCAACTTCAGCAATTTTTGCAGCATATTTTGCTTTTTTTGCTTCATTTGCTTTTTCTATGGCAACTTTATTTAAATTATCCCAATCTTCTTGGGTTGTTTTAAAAGCATTAGCATCATCGCCTTGTCTTACAATTGTTATAGATTTTATTTCATCGTCTTGAGCAATTGCATTTACAACCTCTTGATCATTTTTTGTTACAACATGACCAAAAATTGTATGTTTTCCATTTAACCATGGAGTTTCAACATGAGTAATAAAAAACTGAGAACCATTTGTATTTGCACCTGCATTTGCCATTGCAAGATAACCTGGTTCATCAAATTTATATGAAACTTCTTCATCGGCAAATTTATAACCAGGTCCACCAGTTCCATTACCTCTAGGATCTCCACCTTGAATCATAAAATCTTTTATAACTCTATGAAATTTAAGTCCGTTATAAAATGGTTTTCCATTTGCTGCATCTAAAGTTCCTTCCGCAAGTCCTACAAAATTACAAACTGTTAAAGGAGCATCTTTATAATATAATTCCAATGCAATTTCACCTTTAGAAGTTTCCATAATAGCAAATAAACCATCTTTTCCTTTTATTGAATCCATAACTTTTCCTTTAGAGCTACATGCTCCATTCATTAAAATTGAAATGCCAAATAAAGCACTCATACAAACTTTTTTTACATTCATAAATAAAACCCTACCTATTTAAATTGTTGTAAGAACCATTTATAAATTGCATCCATTCGGACTGTCATAGAATCTTCAATTTGACCTCTTACGCCAATTATATTTTTAGAACAAACATCTGTTGCAAGATATAAAAGCAAATCATCTCCTAAATCAACAGCAACAATATTTATTCTTAATCTCTCTGGCATAACTGCTTTTACTCCTAACTTACTCATAGGAATAACATTTAAAAAAGTTGAAAAAATAACATTATCTTTTTGATAATAATTTAACTTATATTTTGTGTCGCCAAAAGTGTTATCATGCTGATAACCGTACGCTACAACACCATCTGTAGGTCCATTAACTGGATCTGGAACTTTTTCCATAGATTCTGCAGAAGCAACGGCAAATGCTTTTTTATAAAGAACATCTTCTTTTCCACCATTGTGAATATATTTCATTCCTTCCATTTTACTTATAGAACGAAAAACTATTCCAATCGTTTCAATATTAACTTTAGAAATATCTTCACTAAGTTCAGATTTAGGAATTAAATACAAAAATTCAGCAAGAAAAGGAACTCCCTTTTCATTATTACAAATTAAATTATTCTTTATTTGCTCTGAATAAAAACAATTTGGAACCAATGTTATTTTATTATCATTTTTTTCGTGAACTAAAGAATATGTTTTATTTGCTTTTAAATATTCTGCATTTTCTTTAGATATATAATCTTCAATTTTATAATTTTGAGCAAAAATCAGTAACGATGAACAAAAAAAACAAATTACATAAAAAATATTTTTTTTCATTTATCATGTCTCCTTAATGTTAAAAAATAAAAGCACCATTTACAAAAAAGTTACAAATGGTGCAAAAATTATTATCTTCCAAATCCTTTATAAATTATTCGAACTTGTTTATAAAGTCCTTCACCTTCAGATTTTGTTTCAATATCAGGAATATCATTTAAAGTCGTATGAATAAGTCTTCTTTCAAAAGGATTCATTGGTTCAAGCAAAACAGATCTGTGTGTCATATGAACTTTATCAGCAGTTGTATATGCTAAACGAACTAAAGATTCTTCACGACGAATTCTATAATTTTCTGTATCAAGTATTACACGAACTTCATCATGTCCAAGACGACTTGCATATATATTTGATAAAAGCTGCAAAGCATCAAGATTTTTTCCTTTGCGACCTATCAAAATAGAAGAATTTTCAGAATCAAGTTTAATTCCTAATTTTTTTTCTTCACGGAATATAACTGTAACTTTTACTTCATATCCCATTTTTTCTACAACATTTTTTACAAATTCAACCATCTTTTCTTCAAATTCACCTTGTGGAATAGAATTAACTGCTGATTTTTTTACAGCAGCGGCAGCAAATGATGAACCATTTTCACTTAATGTAGATGGTTGTACTTCATCGATTGTATGTACACAAATTTTTACATAACCATTTTTAAAAAGTGTTTTTTTCTGAGATTCTAAAATCTCAACATCAAACTGATCTCGTTGCAAACCAAGTTCATTTGCAGCAATTTCGATTGCTTCTTTTTCTGTTTTACCTTCAAATTCGTAAGTCATTTATTTCCTCTTATTTATTTTTATTTGCAATTTCAATTTTTTTAGATTTCATTGCTTTATTTATTACTATCTGTTGAATCATCTGAAAAATATTACTTACTGTCCAATAAAGTAAAAGTCCAGAAGGAGCATTATAAAAAAGAACGAAGAATAAAATAGGCATACCATACATCATCATCTTCATTTGTGCCTGAGAAGAACCAGTTGCTCCAACAGTTCCACCCATATTAGTAATTTTTCCAAATAATAATTGAGAAGTAAGATATATTAAAGGCAATATTCTTAAATGATTTCCAAAAAATGGAATATTGAACTTAAACATATAAATGCTATCGCCAGCAGAAAGATCTTCTATCCAATGTGGAACAAAACTTGAACCTCTAAATTCAAAATAATTATTAAACAAATTATACATTGACCACAAAATAAGGAATTGAAACAACATTGGTAAGCATCCACTCATAGGATTATAACCAACATCTTTGTAAACCTTAGCCATTTCTTCCTGCATTCGCTGTGGATTGTCTTTATATTTATTTTGAATAGCTATAACTCGTGGTTGAATTTCTTGCATTTTCAACGTTGACATTGATTGCTTTTTAGTAAATGGAAACATTGCAAGCTTAATTAAAATTGTCATAATTATTATGGAAATACCCCAGTTATGTACAACTTTATTAATAACTTCCATAATCCATTTTAATATTGTTTCTAGCCATCCAAGCCAGCCATTTGAGTTTAAACTTTCTGTAAGACGTAAACCTTTTAAAGACCATATATTCTTTTCTGCAGAATTATAAATTTTTAAATCTTTTTCGTTTCTAGGACCAATATAAATGTAATATGTATCATTTAAATCTGTTATTTTTGTTGGCTTTCTAACAAGAATTGCTTGAGAATTTGCATAATTATTTACTTCAGTAATATTTGAATAATATGTGTAATCCATAAAATTTGAATTTTCAGGAATAATGATTTCTTCAAAATATTTTCCCCCAATTCCATTCCACACATAATTTTTATTATACATTTTTATTTCAGATTTGCTGCCAAGAATCTGTTTTTTAGCTTTGTTTCCATCAAAAGAAATAAACTGCCTATTTTCATATCTATTCATTTTAGGATTAAAAAACGGTCCTATCTGAGGTGATGTTCTTAAAGTATATGAAATTTCTGTTTCATCATCAGAATGAAATAAAATTTCTAACTTAAACATATTATCATCTTCAAAAGTATATCTTTTTCCTAAAGTTACATTATGAATTTTTCCATCTTCAGTTTTTAAATTAATCTTTTTTGTAAAAAGATATGTTTTTTCATCTGGTTGTGAAAAATTGAAAACATCATTAATTATTCTTTCATTATAATTTTTTCCTAATGCAACCGCACAAGCTCTGTTAAAATCAGAAACATTATCAACCATTTGAACGCCATCTTTTGTATCAACGTCAATATGGTCTAATAATTTATAACTTATAATGTCTCCACCTTTATTTGTAAGAATTATTTCTGCTTTTGAAGTTTTTACTTTTATTTCCTTTATATCAATTTTTTCTTCTTTAGCAGAATAACTATTAACTTCTAAAAAAGATTCTTTTTTTGTTTCTTCTGTGTTTTTTAAATCAGTGTTTGTAGATTTTTCATCTACTGGAAGTGCGGGTGTTCTAACTATAAACTTTGATTGAAAAATTATAGATCCAATAACTACAATAGTAGAAAGAACAATTGCAATAACTGTATTTTTATTCATTTAATTCTCCCTGTTTTTCACGGAATGGGATCATAACCACCTTTAAAAAAAGGATTACAACGTAATATTCGCTTAATTGCTAAAAAGATTCCTTTACCAGGACCATATTTTTGAATTGCTTCCAGAGCATATTGAGAACACGTCGGTGTGAATCTGCAACAACGAGGGTGCAAAGGTGAAATATATTTTTGATAAAAACGGATAAATAAACAGAAAAATTTTATAAAAAAAATCTTCACTCTTTAAGTAATCCTGCCTTTTTAAACAATGTACAAAATTGAACACATCGCGAATGGAACGAATTATTTTCAGGATATACTAGTAACAAAATATCATATCCTGTGTTCAAATGTGTTTTTAATAAACGATAAACCTCGCGACTATAACGCTTAGATAAATTTCTTTTTACCGCGTTACCATAACCACGAGGTAATGGAAAACCAACTCTATTTATTTCTGTTCCATTTTCTTTAAAAAAAATTTTGGCACCAGAAATACTTTCTTTTTTTCCTTTTTTAAACAGTGTTTTAAAATCATCAGGATTTTTTATTCGTTCTTTTCGTTTAAAAAATCCTGTTTTTACTAACTCTGTTTCCATTTTTAATTAAAATCAATAAGGCTTTTTTTCATCAGAAATAGAAAGCTTTGCTCTTCCTTTAGCTCTTCTGCGTGCAAGAACTTTTCTTCCACCTTTTGTAGCCATTCTTGCTCTAAATCCAAATTTTCTATTGCGTTTTACTTTACTTGGTTGATATGTACGTAACATAAGTACAATGCTCCTTTTTATAAATAAAATCCGTATATTTTATGCGAATTATAAAATATCTAAAATATAGTAAACTAATATATCAATTATTGTTGTTTTTGGTCAACATACTTTTTTTTATAGTTTCAAATATTAACTCCAAATTTTCAGGAAGTTTCTTTTTATTTTCTGAATATTCTTTTTCATATTTTATATTTTCTTTTTTAATTTCTTCATTGATTTTCTTTCTTTCTTTCTTAAATTCTTCTTCATAATTAGAAGAATTTATCATTGCATTATTTCCAGCAGTTCTAAAAACAATAGAATTTATCTTCATCTCTGGAACATAAATTTTTAGACCTTTTAAAATAAAATTCGTATAAAATTGCATCATTTGAGACCAAGCAGGATGATCTGTTTCTACAAATAATGTTTCGTTTTTTATATCAATTACTGAACTATGTTCATATAATTTTTGACCAAATTCTTTATCACTTTCTTTACTTATTTTTGTAACCACTTTTTTCCATGAAGAATAAAATTTATTGTTTTTTTCTAAAGTTGATTTTTCTATATTATAAAATGTTTTTTCTATCATTTCTGAACAATTTATAACTTTATTATTCATTCCATTCTCCATTTTTTATTTTATATATTTTTGTATTTTCAGTCATATATTTTTCATAAGGTTCTCCAGGTAAAAATGTACAAAAAAGTTGATCATATTCAGGAAGTAGAGTAGTTACTTTTTTTCTTTTTTCTGGATCAAGTTCAAGCATTACATCATCCATAAGTAATACAGGTTTAATTCCTGTAATTCTTGTATAATAAATCGCTTGTGCAATTCTTAAGATGAGAGAAATTAATCTGCATTGTCCTGTTGATGCTGAAGAAACAAATTGTTTTCCATCTTTTGTAAAAATAATTTTATCTCTATGTGGTCCAGATAATGTTGTTTGCATTATTTTATCTTGTTCTCTTTTATTTTTAAGAAGTTCTACAATATCATCTTCATTAGGAAATCTTGTTCCTATATCTTGTTTTATTTCTTTCCAACTTGGAATATATAAAATTCTTACATTTTCTATTCCTGAAATTTCTGCATATAACTTTTCAAATATTTCATTAAATTGAAATATTAATTTTTTTCTTTTTAATTGAACTTTCAATCCTTTTTGTGCAAGTTGCAAATCATAAATATCTAGCATTTCGTATTTACATTCTTTTAAAAGTAAATTTCTTGATTTTAAAATTTTTTTATAATTTCTAAGATCATCTACATAAAGCTCATCGTACATTGAAAGCGATTGATCCAAAAAAAATCTTCTAAATTCTGGTTCCCCATTAGCAAACTTTAAATCATCATGACAAAATACAACACATGGTATTGTATTTATAAGTTCTTTTCTGTCTTTTATTTTTTTTGAATTTTTTTCAATTATTTTTTTAGACTTATCATAAATTATTTTAATATTTTGGGTATAACCATCTTTATTTTTATAAAGAGAATTTATTAAAAAATTCTGTTCACCTTCTTTAATTATTTGAGAATCCGAATGAGTTCTAAAAGAAGAACCATATGCAGAATAATAAAGAGATTCTAAAAGATTACTTTTACCTTGACCATTTTCACCGATAAAATAAACCTCTTTGTATAAAAGATTTATTTTATCGTTTTTTAAATTACGAAAATTAAACAAATTAAGAGAAAGAAAAGGCATCTTTTAATTATTTAAATTCATTGGCATTATTACATGAAAATAATCCGAAGCTGGTTCTGGTCTTAAAGTAATAGCTTTTAATGCATCTATAAATTCAAAAACAATATTTTCTGTATTTATACATTTTAAAGGTTCTGAAATATATTTTCCGTTTAAAGCTATTGTAATTTCATTTCCACTATATTCACACGGAATTTCTTCAACTGCATTTCCAATTTCTGATTCAGGGGAAGTTAAAGTTAAAACACCAGAACTTATATTAAAAAGAATTCTATTAACTTTTTTATCAATCATAATTTCAATTCTTTTTAAAGCAGAATCTAAATCATTTTTATTTACTTTAAAATAAGAAGTTTGATTTGCAGGAATAACTTTTTCATAATTAGGGAATTGACCATCTAAAAGTTTAGAAGAAAATTCATAATTTCCAAAACAAACAAAAATAAGTTTTTCTACAATTGCGATTTTTATATTTCCTTCTTCTGGAGCATTTTTCAAAATTGATCTTAAAATTTTTGTAGGAACAATAGATGATTCAAAATTAATTTCTGATGGAATTTCTTTTTCTGCATAAGAAAGACGTCTTGCATCTGTTGAAACCATTATAAATTTATCATCCTTTTTAGTAAAATATACTCCAGACATAAAATATCTATTTTGATCATCAGAAACAGAAAATATTGTATGTTGAATCATTTCTTTAAAATCTTTTGATGAAACTTCAAAGAAAGGAACTTTTTCTGCTTCTGGAATTTCTGCAAATTTTTCACTTGCAATACTTTTAAGTTGAAATTTAATTTTTTTTGAAATAGGTTTAATTGTAACTTTTATATCTTCTTGTTCAAATTCAATTTCTCCAGAAGGAAGAGATGCTAAAATATTGCTAAATTTTTCACAAAATATTGTTGTACTTCCTTCTTCAATAACATCAACTGGAATATTTGTTATAAAATTTACAGAAGTGTCTGATGCTTTTATTGTAAGAGTATTATCTTTTGCAATTAATAATATATTTGAAAGAATTGATATAGGACTCTTATTTGTAATAATTTCTTGTGCAATTGAAATTTCTTTAATCATTGCATCTTTATCAAAAGTAAATTTCATTAAATACTCCTTTTTAAGTTTTTAGTAGTTTTTTACAGAACTTTAAAATTTATTAAATTTTAAAATTTAATAATCATAATAATAAGTATGAGTTTAAAGTGGAAAAGTAGTATAATTTATTATAATTTAATAAATTAAATTGTTAATAACTGACAGTTATTTATTCACTTTAAACCAACATAATCACAATTTTACTGTATTTTTTTAAAAATAAACAAGTTATCCACTTTATTTTTACAGATTATAAACCTAATTTTTATACTTTTTTATGTCCTCCATTAATTTTTTAATTTTTTGATTTAATGTTGAATCGGAATCTATTTTTTCTTTAATTTTATTGTATCCATTCATTATAGAAGTATGATCTCTTCCACCAAATTCATTTCCTATTTCTGTATAAGCATATTCTGTCATTTCACGAGTAATGTATACTGCAATAAATCTAGGGATTATAAATTTTTTATCTCTTTTTTTACCTTTTAGTTCTTCTACTTTTATGTTATAAGCATTTGCAACGACTTTTTGAATATTTTCTATTGAAACGTTACCTGTTCCAGGCGAAGCGTATAAATTTGAAAGTTGTTGTTTTGCAATTTCAACAGTTATATTTGGACTTACAAATTCTGTATACATCAAAATTTTGTTAAGTGCTGCTTCCAAATCTCTTATGTTGGTTTCTACTGTTTTTGCAATAAAATTAATTATTTCTTCTGGAAGTGCTTTGTTTTTATTTTTTAATTTTTTGTAAATAATTGCTTTTCTAGTATCAAAATTAGGTATATGCAAATCAAGACATGAACCACTTACTAAACGACTAACAAGTCTTTCTGCCATATTTTCTATTTCATTAAGAGGACGGTCGCATGTAAATACCATTTGAGCTTTTTTTTCATGTAAAGCTTCAAAAACATAAAAAAGTTCATTTTGAATTCCGTCTTTTCCATTTAAAAAATGAATATCATCTAAAAGAAATACATCAAGATTTCTGTATTTCTTTTTAAATTTTTCCATATTGTTATTTAAAAGAGAAGAAGTAAATTCATTCAAAAAACTTTCTGTCTGAATAAAACATATTTTTATAGGTTTTTTACTGTTTTTTAAGATTTCATTTCCTATTGCTTGCATTAAGTGAGTTTTTCCAAGTCCAACTCCACCATAAATAAGAATAGGATTTACTTTTTCTCCTGGTGCAAGAGAAGCTGCATAACAAACGTTATATGCAAATTTACTTCCTATTTCTTCTCCTGTAACAAAATTTTCAAAAGTAAAATTTGGATTTAAGGTTGAAGTGTTATTTTTTTGTTTTGATGAATCTTTTTGAATATCTGTGTTAGAAGTTTCATTTTTTTGTTCTTCATATATTGGTTTTGAATCTATAGTTTGTATTGTAATAGAATCAAACTCTGGAATAAGTTTTATAGAAGATTGACCTGTTATTTCGCAAATTTTATTTTCAATTTTTTTAATATTTCCTTTAGTAATCATTCTTTGCCATAAGAATTCAGATGGAACGGAAACTTTAATTGTGTCTAATGTATCTTCTTTATATTCAATTTTATACCAAAGTAAAAATTCGTTTTCTTGATTATTTTGTTTATATTCTTCATGTATTTGGTCTAATGCAAATGACCAAATTTCTTTATAATTTTGTTCACTCATAAAAGTAATTATATTATATATTTACTTTTTTAATCAATTTAAGTATATTTTGAACAAGTTATTTCCATAATATAATACAATTTTTAAAAAATCATATAAAATTTAAGGAACAGTGATGTCTGCAGAATATGGTGCTAGTAATATTCAAGTTTTAAAAGGACTTGAAGCTGTTAGAAAAAGACCTGGAATGTATATAGGTTCTACAGGTCCAAAAGGTCTTCATCATCTTGTTTATGAAACAGTAGATAACTCTATTGATGAAGCTATGGCTGGTTTTTGTGACAGAATTGTTGTCGCACTTGAAAAAGATGATGTAGTTCGAGTAGAGGATAACGGACGAGGAATTCCAGTAGATATTCATCCTACAGAGCATATAAGTGCACTTGAACTTGTATTAACGCGTCTTCATGCAGGTGGAAAATTTGATAAAGGTTCTTATAAAGTTTCAGGAGGACTTCACGGTGTAGGTGTTTCCTGTGTAAATGCTCTTTCTGTATGGATGGAAGCAACTGTAAAACGTGATGGTCATATTTATCAGCAAAAATATGAAAAAGGAATTCCTAAGACAAAGGTTGAAGTTATAGGTGATATAGATGATTCAGTTCACGGAACAACAATTCGATGGAAAGCTGATTCCTCAATTTTTACTGTGACTACAACTTACGATTGGGATATTCTTATTCAGCGTCTTAAAGAGCTTGCTTTTTTAAATAGTGGAATAACAATTGTTTTCCGTGATGAACGCCTTGAAAATCCAAAAGAAGAAATTCTTAAATATGAAGGTGGAATTGTTCATTATGTAAGTGAAATCAATTCAAAGTCAAAATTTAAATATCCAGAAGAACCAATTTATATTACTGGTGAAAAAGATGATGTAATTACAGAACTTGCTTTTCAATATAATGATAGTTATTCTGAAAACATCCACACCTATGTAAATGATATTAGAACAACAGATGGTGGAACTCATCTTGATGGTTTTAGATCCTCTCTTCTTTTTGTTATATCTAAATTTCTTGATTCAAATGAAAAAATCAAAAAAAAGATGCCTAAAAAAGAAGGCAAATTAGATCCAAAAGACGACCCTTACGAAAAAATAAATGGTGATGACGTAAAAGCTGGACTTGTTGCAGTTCTTTCAATGAAAGTTCCTGAACCAGAATTTGTGGGTCAGACAAAAGATAAGCTTGGAAACCCTGAAGTTAGAGGAATAGTTGATTCTCTTGTAAAAGAAAAACTTACAATTTTCTTTGAGCAGAATCCTCATGTTATCGAAAAAGTTCTTGAAAAAGCCGTTGGAGAAGCAGCAGCCAGAATTGCAGCTAGAAAGGCAAAAGACGCAAGTCGTAAAAAATCTGGTTTGAGTGGTTTTAAGAAACCTGAAAAACTTGCTGATTGTTCAATAAAAGATAATCCTGAAATTTGTGAGGTTTACATTGTCGAAGGAGATTCTGCCGGCGGTTCTGCAAAAGCTGGACGTAACGCTGAAATACAGGCTATTTTGCCTCTTTGGGGAAAAATGTTAAATGTAGAAAAAGTTACTGCAGATAAAGTTATGAGTAATGAAAAACTTGAACCTGTAATTAATACACTAGGAACAGGTTTTGGAAAAGACTTCAATATAGAAAAACTTCGTTATCATAAAATTATAATTATGGCGGATGCCGATGTTGATGGTTCACACATCAGAACATTGCTTTTAACGTTCTTCTTTAGATATATGCCACAATTAATTGAAAAAGGATATGTTTACCTTGCAATGCCGCCACTTTTTAAAGTTCAACTTGGCAAAAAAGAACCTGTTTATTGCTATTCAGAGCAGGAAAGAGATAATGCTCTTATGGAACTTGGTGAAAACCGTAGCAAAGCGGATGTTCAGCGTTATAAAGGTCTTGGTGAAATGGACGGAAAGCAACTTTGGGCAACAACGATGGATCCTGCTCACAGACATATGCGTGTTGTAACAATTCCAGATGCAGAAGCTGCTGACAAAATTTTTACAGTTTGTATGGGTGAAGAAGTTGAACCTCGTCGCCAATTTATAGAAACAAATTCAAGTTACGCTAATTTGGATATTTAAGATATTTTGGTGGTTGAGCTTGTCTAAAACCACTTCTTAAAAACTAAAAAGATCATTTCGGCAAGTTCAATGATCAGCAAACGGAAATTATAAATGTTAGAACAGATAAAAACAGCGGAAGGTGGAACTTTAATAAAAATTCCAATTGAAGAAGAAGTAAAAAAAGCATACATCGATTATTCAATGTCGGTAATTGTGCAGAGAGCTTTGCCAGATGTTCGGGATGGTTTAAAACCTGTTCATCGAAGAATTATGTACGCTATGGATACTCTTCATCTTGAGGCTGGCGGAAAAACAAAAAAATGTGCCACAATTGTTGGTGAAGTTTTAGGTCATTATCATCCTCATGGAGATGCTTCTGTTTATGATGCACTTGTTCGTCTTGGACAGAATTTTGCTCAGCGTTATACAACTGTAACTCCTCAGGGAAACTTTGGATCAATTGGTGGAGATCCTCCAGCGGCATATCGTTACACAGAAGCAAAAATGTCAAAGATTACGGAAGAAATGGTTGCCGACATTTCTAAAAATACCGTTGATATGGTTCCAAACTTTGACGATACAACAAAAGAGCCAGCTGTTCTTCCTGCAGCTTTTCCTTTTTTGCTTTGTAACGGTTCAACAGGAATTGCAGTTGGTATGGCAACAAATATGCCAACCCATAATCTACGTGAAGTGGCAGCTGCAATTTGTGCATATATTGACAATTCTGAAATTTCAATTGATGACTTAATGAAATACATAAAAGGTCCTGATTTTCCGACAGGTGGAATTATTTATGGACGAGATGGTATTAAAAAAGCTTATAGAACTGGTCGTGGAAAAATAACTATTCGTTCAAAGTTTACAATTGAAACAGATAAAAAAGGTCGTGAAAAAATTGTATTTACAGAAGTTCCTTATGGCGTAAATACAACAACAATTATAAAAAAAATAAATGAGCTTAAAGAAAATAAAGTAATTGACGGCATTGTAGATGCAAATGATGAATCTTCTGACAGAAAAGGTATGCGTCTTGTAGTTGAACTTAAAAAAGGTGCAGTTACAAAACTTGTTTTAAATCAGCTTTTTGCAAAAACAGATTTGCAGTCAAATTTTGGGGTGATAAATCTTGCTCTTGTTCCTAAGGAAAAAGAAGGGGTTTCACCTCGTTATGATGAACCGGGATATTTAACCCTTCCTGCAGTTTATTTAAAGCCAGAAGTTCTTAATTTAAAACAGCTTATTGGTCATTATGTTTCTCATCGTGATGAAGTAATTACACGTCGTACAATTTATGATTTAAAAGTTGCAAATCATCGAATGCATATTTTGGAAGCATTGATAACGGCAATTAATAATATTGATGAAGTAATAAAAATCATTCGTGGAAGTGAAACAACAGAAATTGCAAAACTTTCTCTTGAAAAACGTTTCAATTTTGATGATGATCAGGCTCAGGCAATTGTTGATATGCAACTTAAACGCCTTACTCATTTACAGATTGAAGATTTGCAGAAAGAAATAAGGGAACTTCAGGCTTGGATAGATTATTTGCAGGATTTATTGAAACATCATGAAAAGATTTTAAATCTTATAAAAGAAGATGTTAATAAACTTGCAGAAAAATACGGAGATGACCGCAAAACTGATATTGTTGCAGACGAAGTTGAACAGATTAATGTGGAAGATATGATTAAAGAAGAAGACATGGTAATCATGATTTCTAAACTTGGTTATATGAAACGAGTTTCAGTTACTCAATATAAAAAGCAGAATAGGGGAGGAACAGGAAGTAATAGTGCATCCTTAATAGAAGATGATTATATAAATCAGCTTTTTATTGGTTCAACTCATGATTACATTTTATTTGTTACTAATGCAGGAAAAGCATATTGGATAAAAGTTCACGAAATTCCTGAATCGTCAAAGAATGCACGTGGAACAAACATAAAAAGTTTAATTGCAATTGGTGCAGATGAAGAAATTACAACGGTAGTAACATTAAAAGAATTTAGAGAAGATCAATTCTTATTTATGACTACATCAAATGGAACTGTAAAAAAAGTTCAGACTTCAGAATTTGCAAATGCAAAAACTCGTGGCATTATAGGACTAAAATTACGAGACGGAGATAAACTTATAAGTGCAATTCCAACTGATGGAAAATCAGAAGTTCTTCTTGTAACAAGAAGAGGAAAAGCATTAAGGTTCAGTGAAACTGACGTTCGTTCTATGGGAAGAGCATCGGGCGGAATTAAAGGAATGAAACTTTCCGAAGGTGATGAAATTTCTGGTGCAATAAAAATAGAAGAAAATGATAGTATTCTTCTTCTTACAGAAAAAGGTTATGGAAAGCGAGTAAAATTTGAAAACTTTAATCCTCATGGACGAGGTACGGGTGGACAAAAAATATTTGGAAAAACAGAAGAAAGAGGTGAAATAGTAGGAATCTTGGCTGTTTCAGAGTATGATGAAATTGTTTGTATGACTGGACAGGGAAAAACATTACGTGTTAATGCTGGAACTATTACACAACAAGGAAGTCAATCTACAGGTGTGAAGGTTGTAAATATTAGTGAACCAGATTTCCTTATAGGATTTGATAAAGTTTCTGCAGATAAAGAATAACTTTATATAATACAAAGAATTGCTTTTTATAATATAAGATATTTAATTTATAAATAAATATTTAAAAAGTGATGACAAAAAAATATTTATGTTCTATAATATTAAGTAGTTGTGTTAATTAAGTAGAGGGGAATTTTTTTTAACATCAGGCATGGAAGACCAGCAAAAAACTGGTCTTCCTTTTTTTTTGTTTATTTATCCACTTAATATCCACTTTTTGTGGATAACTTGTGATTAACTGATTGTATAATTGTTTCACGTGAAACTCATTTTGATATGATTGTTATTATTATAAAAATAACATATTTGTTGTTTTAATTAACAATCTTATAATTTTAAGATTGTTAATTAAAAATTACTTTTAAAGAAATAACTACTTTTCAATAAAATAACGAACGTAAGTCTTAAAAATAATAAACTTTTAGTTGTAAATAAGTATATTTATAGTAATTTATAACTAAAAAAATAGATTTATATTTTTAATCCTAATTGAATAAGAAAGTTTATCTGTGTAAATGATTATATAAAAAATATTGACGAATTATCTTTAAGATGTTGTTTTATGTTATAATATATTCATTCATTAGGTTTTATTAAATAAGAGGTTCTTATGAATGTTTTTATAATTGGGGCTGGTTTTACAGGAGTCCAGCTTGCAAAAATTCTTTCAAATGAAAGAAATAATGTAACTTTAATTGACAATAACGAAGAAATTACCAGACATCTTGTAGATCAAATAGACTGTACAATTCTTACAAAAGATGGAAATAATCTTGAAAATCTTGAATCTGTTGGAATTTCAAAAGCAGATGTTCTTATTTGTCTTACGGAAAGTGATGAAGTGAATATGATAACATGCTCTCTTGTTGATTCTGTTTATCCTAAGATATTAAAAATTGCTAGAGTCCGAAATTACGCGTATTATTTAAATTCTGCTAGTGCAAAAAAAACTCATGCAGAAACATTTAGTGGAAATCATCGTCCACTATATGGAATTGATTTTATGATCCATCCAGATGTAGAAGCGGCAGAAGCAATTGTGCAGGCTGTAGAAAATGGGGCAGTTAGTAACATAATTGCATTTGAAAATTCTGAAATGCAAATCAGTCGCATAAAAATAACAGAAAAAAGCATTCTTTGCAGACATAAACTGATGGAGTTAAAATCTTTAACAGATATTAATATGCTTGTGTCTTATGTTGAATCTAATGGGGAAACAAAACTTGCTGGAGGAAACACTCTGATAAATAAGGGTGACACTTTAGGAATTCTTTCTAAAAAACAAGATGTTCCAAAAATTATTGAACTTTTAGGTTCAAGGCAACAAGAATTTAAAAAGATTGCTATTGTTGGAGCGGGAAGAATCGGTTCTTTAATTACAGAAAAACTTATACAACCAAAAAAACTTTCAATTCTAAAAAGGCTTTCTGAAAAGAAAACTATACCACAAGTTCAAATTGCAATTATTGATTCAGATTATTCACTTGCAAAAGCCGCATCTGAAAAGTTTGGAAAGAATGTTCATATTTTTAATGCAGATGCAACTGATATAAATTTTTTAAAAGAAGAAAAAATAACTGATTTTGATCTTGTAATATGTACAACGCATAACCATGAAATGAACATGATTGTGGCAGCATATCTTGAATCGTTAGGCGTAAAGCAGTCTATTTCACTTGTAAAAGATTCTGCCTTTTCTTCAATTGCGGAAAAACTAGGAATAGATGTTTCCGTTGCTCTTCGTGATGTTATAGTTGATTCTATAATGAGTCACATGCGAGGAACTTCTGTAAAAGAAATACACACTATTTCTAATAGTGATTTTGAGATAATAGAATGCATTGTTCCGAAATCGTCAAAAATAATCGGAAAATCAATGAAAGAAATTGCAAAACCAGGAAGATTTTTTGTGCTTTTAGACAGACCTTTGCAAAAAGATGATTTTGAAATTGTTACCGGTGATACAATTTTTAATTCAGATGATCATCTTGTTCTTATTGCTCGTTCAGAAGAAGTAACATCTGTTTTACAAATATTTGAAAGTTCAGAAGGTTAAAATATGTTTATTATTGATTTAGTAAGAATTCTTTCTGTTTTGATAAGTTTGATAGGAACGGCAATGGTTATTCCTATTTTTACTGCAATATATTGTCATGAATTAAATATAATTTCTTCTTTTTTAATTCCAATGGTCTGTAGTTGGATATTATGTATTTTTGTAAATATTCCATTCAATATTAAAAAACAAAAAATAAATTTAAATATTCGGAAGACTTTTGTAGTTGTTGCGTGTTGCTGGATTTTTGCGAGCCTTTTTGGAATGATTCCTTTTTACATATCAGGAGTTATTCCAAACTTTACAAATGCATTTTTTGAAAGTGTAAGCGGTTTTTCTACAACAGGATGTACAATTTTGCATGATATATCGAATGTTCCAAGAAGTATTAATATGTGGAGATGTCTTACTCATTGGTTAGGAGGAATGGGTATTGTAGGTCTTACAGTGGCTATTCTTCCTTTATTAGGAAGTGGAGGATTTCAACTTATAAAAGCGGAATTAACAGGTCCTGAAAAAGAGAAGGTTGCTGCAAAAATTACAACAACGGCAAAAATTCTTTGGATTTTTTATGTATCTTTTACAGTAATACAAGCAGTTCTTTTAAAAATTTTTGGAATGGATTTTGTAGATTCTTTTGCCCATGCTTTTTCAACATTAGGAACAGGAGGATTTTCGACAGTTCAAAACAGCATAGGAGAATATAATTCTTTTGCAATCGAAATAATTTGCACAATATTTATGGTTATTTCGGGAATTAATTTTAGTCTTTTTTATTTTGCATTTAGAAAAAAATGGAATGAAATCTTTAAGAATTCAGAACTAAAAATATATTTAGCAATTATAATTTTAATTTCAATAATGCTTTCAATATGCTTAACAAAAGTATACGGTTCGTTTTGGCGGGCAGCAAGGTATTCAGTTTTTCAGACAGTTTCTGTAATTACTACAACAGGTTTTTTTACCGCAGATTTTTGTGTATGGCCAGAAACAGCAAAATTTTTTATATTTGTACTTTTTTTTATAGGAGGATGTTCTGGCTCAACTGCGGGGGGAGTAAAAGTCGTTCGTTGGATAATACTTTTAAAACAAGCTGGTAATGAAATACGAAAAATAATTCATCCCCGTGGAGTTTTTTCTTTAAGATTAAATGATGAGATAGCCAGGAAAGAATTAGTTTTTTCTTCATCAACATTTTTTATTTTGTATTTATTTCTTGTTCTTATTACGACTTTTGTAGGTTGTTTAGGTTCTTTGGATATATTTACTGCTTTTTCTGCTGGAGTTTCTATGGTCGGAAATATTGGTCCTGCATTTGGATCCCTTTGTCCAAGTGCAAATTTTGATTTTTTACCCATTTTTGTAAAATGGTGGTACTGTTTTGCAATGTTAGCCGGACGACTTGAATTATATACAATGATTATTTTTTTTATGCCTGCATATTGGAAAAACTAACGGATTTTAATTACGACCGTAATAGAGACATACTTACTGTCGTAAGAGAGGTTCTCATACGGCAGTAAGTGTGTCTGTGGATAATGAAAATTATAATTAATTTATATTTGAACCAGTAATGTTTGGAATTATAGGTTTATCCGATAAAATCATATTTTTTAATTCCGCATATTTTGTTTTTTCATCACCAGAGCCAAGTTCATTTTGATGATTTTTTACTTGTGCAATTCCACACATCTGCGAAAGATTTTTATAACCATGAGATTTCATAAATGCTTTTAAACCATTTACAATATCAAGAGCAACATTTGGATTTGTAAATTTTGCTTGCCCAATTTCAATTGCACAAGCACCAGCCATAATAAATTCAACAGCATCTTGCCATGTACAAATTCCTCCGATTCCAACAACAGGAACTCTTTGCAATGGAGGTAACTTATTAATTTCTTCTACAACATCGTAAACGATTCTTAAAGCAAGAGGTTTTAATCCAGGACCAGAATAACCTGCATGAACATTATTAAAAAATGGTTTCCCCTTTTCAATATCGATTGCAACTCCATGAATCATATTTATAAGACTGATTGCATCTGCACCAGCTTTAATACATGCGATTGCAATAGGTCTGTTATCAGGAGCATTTGGTGAAAGTTTTACCATTAACGGTTTTTTAGTAACTGCACGAACAGAAGAAACGCAATAATATGCAGTTTCTGCACTCATACCCCATGCAAGCCCTGCAGCTTTTACATTAGGACAAGAGATATTTAGCTCAATCATATCACATTCTGTTTTGTCTAAAAGTTTTGCACCCTGCACATAAGATTCAATATCGCTACCGGCAAGATTTGCAATTACGACAGGACCTAAACCTAACATACCTGGTAATAATTCTTTTATAAAAGTTGGAATGCCAGGATTTTGAAGACCGATGGAGTTCATATTTCCACCAGCAACTTCAAGACTTCGTTCACCCTTGTTTCCTGCTCTTGGTTCAAATGTACAACCTTTAGAAGCAATTCCTCCCCATGCTTTTACATCGCTTACACTACGGAAATTTTGACCGAATGCAAAAGTTCCTGCACTGGCGATTGTTGGATTTTTAAATTTTACCCCTGCAATTTCTACAGATAAATCAGGTTCTTCATCTTTTTCAAGAGGTTTTCGTCGCGGTTCGGGTTTTGGAAATGTTAAAATTTTTGAATCAAAAACCGGACCGTCTTTACAACATCTTTTTAATCCTTCTGTCGTTTCTATTGTACAACCAAGACAAGCACCAAGACCGCATAACATTCTGTGTTCCATAGAAATCCAGCATTTTATGCCAAGTTCTTCTGCAACCGTTTTTACATAATTTAACGCTGGAGCAGGTCCGCAGGCGTAGATTAATTTGTAACCCGCTTTTTGAATTGCTTCTTTTGAAAACCCTGCTGGTAACATTCCGTGAATACCAACACTTCCGTCATCGGTTGTAATTATAGTATTTTTTGCTTTTACATATTCAAGACCATAGGAACCAGATTTAAATGATGCATAAAAATCATATGATTCAGGTGGAAGTGATGAGGCTAAGTTTGCAGTAGGAGCAACTCCGATTCCACCGCCAACAATTGCAATTTTTGGTGAATTATCAGTATTTTCTAAAATTATATTTTTTGCTTCTTCGGTAGGCCATGCGTTTCCAAGCGGACCAATCAAACTTAAAGTTTCACCAATATTCATTGAACACAATTCTTGAGTTCCGCGACCTTTTTCAAGAATCATAAATTGAACTGTAACTTGTTTTTTTTCATCAGAAGTGATTTTTTCTTGTGCGTGATAAACACTTATCGGTCTGTTATATTGAGTTGATGTTTTTTTACTGCGAATAAGATAAAATTGCCCTGCTTTAGGCGTAACTTGCGTTTTTCGTTCTAAAAATATAGTTGTTTCCAAAAGGTATATGTTATTTTGACCTTTTACTTTTTCTAGTTTTTCTACTTTTGTTTCTCCAAAAAATAATAAACCTTTTCCATTTTCATCAATTTCGGCAAGATCCATAACATCACCTTTTAAAGAATTAAAATGCGATTCAATTTTAAGATAAGAATAAAACTGAACCGCATAAAATATAATATTAAACGAGATTTTTTTTTAGTTATTTTTGCAAAAAAAATTATCAATAAATTGAAAATAAAACAAAATTAATTTTCTAGAATTGTAATTTCAACTCTACGGTTTTGTGCTTTTCCTTCTGGAGTTGAATTATCTGCAATCGGTTTATGAGAGCCACTTCCTTTTGTTATAAATCTAGATGCTTGAATTCCTTTTTTAGAAAGAGCAAGTGCAATTGTTTTTGCTCGTTCTGCGGAAAGGTTCATTTCTCCTTTTTCGTTTCCCGTGCTTGCAGTATGACCTTCTACTAAGAATTGAGATTCTGGCACAGATTTTAAAACCTGAGCAATTTGTTCAAGTCGTTTTTCTTCTCCAGGAAGAAGTTCAGAACTATCGGCTTTAAAACGTAAATTTTGAATTGTAAGTCTTATTCCGGCAGTTGTGTTTTCAACTTTTATGTCAGAATCATTTTGTTCAATTTTGGTTTTTGTTTTTTGTTCAGATTTCTGTTCTGTCTTTTTAGAAGATTCTGTTTCTTTTTTAGCAATGGCTTTAGATTCATTAATAGGTTTTTCAAGATTTTCAGCTTCTTTTTCTGAAACAAGAGATGCTCTTTTTAATGATTCTATAACTTTTGAGCGGTCTACCGCTGGAGGATATTCTGTAAAAAGAGAAATCGTTCCCTTGTAAGTAACAGTATTTCCATCATTATAAATAAAAGTTTCGTTTACTGCATCCCGCACAACTAAAGCATATCCTGTTTCTTTACTTACATACATTGTGGCGTTATGAGTTCCAGTTGCACTTTTTAAAGTTTTATCTCCGCCAAAATCAAAATAAGAAATTCCGTAACGAGTTGCCCATTTTGCACTGAATACAAAAACTTCTTCGCCATGAACGGTTTCGTCTGCTGTGTAGGTATAAAGTACATCCATTGGAATTTTTGTAAAAACGCCCTTATTTAACGGGTCAACTGTTCTTGTTGCTTTACTAGTCCAACTGTCGCCTTTTTTTATTTTTTCTTTTGGAAAAGCAGGAAAACTTCTGAAAGTTGGATAACCATTATCTTGAATCATAATAAGATTCCCATCTGAAGTAATTTTAAAAGTTGAAGCAATTGCTTCGTGTAAGCCTTCTTTTACTGAGACATTTTGATGAACAGTTCCTTCGTCAACGTAAAAATTTCCATCGTAAATATTTCCGTCATTTGCTATAAAAGAACGAACATTTCTGCTTACAAGACCAACATATTTATTGTTATCGTAACGTCTTAAATCTGTGCGTTCTACAAGATTGTAATTTCTTCCGCCGTTGTAAGAAACTTGTACAGGATTTTCTGTTTGTGCAAATACAAAAGATAGAAAAAAACTTTGAGCAAAAAATAAAACTGATTTTAAATTTATCTTCATAAAAAGTTCCAATTTGTTTTATAATGTTATTGTTTGTAAAACATATTATAACACAAGAATTCCTAAAATAATCTTTTGATTTTCCGATAAGTTAATTATGAAAATTTCAAATAAACCGAATATTCTAGCTGGCTCAATTTTACTTTTAATAGCCGCTTTTTTTTCAATTTCGCTTGCTATTCTTCCACTTGATTTTGGTCTTTTTGGGCCATCGTTGGAAAATGTTTTATACGCAACTGCATATTCATTAGGAAATATGCTTTTTTCTGTTTATGGTTTTTCTAGCATTTTAATTCCAGTTTTTCTTTTTATTGCAGGTCTTTCTTGTTTTGCTTCAAAATGGACTTCTAAAAAATCAATGCGACTTTTAACGGCGGTAATACCTTTTTTTACTTCTGTTTTTACAGAAAAGTTATGCAGACATTTTTATTCAAATGCATTTGATGACTTTTCAACAATAAAGATCGCTTTAACTTTAAGTGCAGGAATAATAATCGTAATTATAGAGATTCTTGTTGCAGGCCTTATTGCAGAACGTATAAATGATATGATTTTTCATCGTGAAAAATATATTGAAGAAAAACAAAAGAGAATGGCAGAAAATAAACATTCTTACAAAAAAGACGTTCAAAACGATATAGACAATGTAGATAATATAGAAGAAAACGAAAAAGATTATTTTGAAACAACAGAATCAGAAGAACCAAAAGAAGAAACAACAAATGAAACTATAAAAAAAGAAACGCAAACTGAAGTTGCTGATGAATCAGTTTATTATAAAGGTTTACAGTCAGAGCCATCAAATACAGATACAAACAAAATAGAAGAAAATGAAGGGGAAACCGAAGAACAAAAAAATATTGCATTTACAGATTTTGATCCTGCAAAAACATTACAAGAAGAAACTGATGTTCAAAAAGATGACCCGTTTGCAAACCTTTTTGATGATGAAAACGCAACAAATCCTTCTATGATTACTCAAGAAGAATATGAAGCACTTAATGGTTTTAATGATATTTCTTCTGACGAAAACAATTCCGAAACAGAGCAAGAAGAACCTTTTGAAA
The DNA here is from genome assembly GCA_964482455.1 of uncultured Treponema sp. Lineage (GTDB taxonomy): Bacteria > Spirochaetota > Spirochaetia > Treponematales > Treponemataceae > Treponema_D. Next base: position 60,720 of record CAYZXM010000002.1, read on the forward strand.
GTCTTGAATGGCCAGACGAAGAAGAAATTAAATCAAAGGCGGGTGCAGTTGAAACTTTTGATGCACCAAAAAGCGAAAATGCAGATGAAGAAAACGAATCTTATGAAGATTATAATGAACGATTTAGTAATGAAAACGATGAAGAACAAAATTTAACCGAAGATTTTAGTAATGAAGATATAAATAACGAAGATAACAGTGATACTACTGAAGATTTTGACAATACGCAAAATAAAACAACATTAGATCCTGATTTTTTTGACATTGACTTAAATGCTCCAGAAGAAGAAATCGAAAACGATGAAACTTCGGACAGTTCAACATTTTCTTTAAATTCTGATGTTTTTTCGGATATGGAAAATGATGCCAGAGAAGAATTAAAAGAGCATAACGAGCTAGATAATTTTAATGTTGAAACTCCTTTGGATAATTTTGATAAACTTAATGAAGATAATGAAGAAATTTCTTTTGATAAAGTTACAAATGAAACGCAAGAAGTAAAAGAAGATTCCAACGAAAATAGCGAAAGTAACGACAATAATATAGAAGAAATTGAAACAAAAGAAGATGATTTTATAGAGGATGATTCTGCAGAAGATTCTACACCAGAAAATCCTACAATTGAAGGTGTAAAAATAGAAACAGCTCCTATTCCAGAGCGAAAAATAATTAGTACAGAACCAAAAGAACCAATTTCGCATGTTGCAAAACCAAAAAAGCCATACATTGTACCTACAGATTTACTTGAACAATATCAAGATGATCAGTATTGGCTTATAGATAATGAAACAAAAGATAGTGCCTTAAAATTAAAGAAGACTCTTTCAGATTTTGGAATAACTGCGGAAGTAATCGGAATAAAAAAAGGGCCGGTTGTTACAATGTTTGAAATTGCACCTGCACCGGGCGTAAAACTTAGTAAAATCGTTACTCTGCAAGATAATATTGCTTTAAGTTTGGCCGCTTCAAGCGTTCGTATTGTTGCACCAATTCCTGGAAAAGCGGCTGTTGGAATTGAAGTTCCAAACAAAAAGCGTTCTATCGTAAGTTTTAGAGAAATGATTGAACAGGATCTTCCGGAATTTCAAAAAATGGCTATTCCAGTTATTTTAGGAAAAGACATTTTAGGAAAATCGCAGATAATTGATATTGCAAAAACTCCGCATCTTCTTATTGCTGGTGCTACAGGTGCCGGAAAATCAGTGTGCGTAAATTCAATAATTCTTTCTATATTATATAAACGTTCTCCACAGCAAGTAAAAATGATTCTTGTTGACCCTAAAGTTGTAGAACTTAAACTTTACAATGATATACCTCATCTTTTAACGCCAGTAATTACAGAACCTAAAAAAGCATTGCAAGTTTTGCAGTGGTGTTTGTGCGAAATGGAAAGGAGATATGCTTTGTTAGATCAAATGGGCGTTCGTGATATTTTAAATTATAACAAACGAATTGAAGACAGAAATATTGCAACAGAAAAATTACCATATATTGTAATCATCATTGATGAATTTGCAGATTTAATGGCAACAAGCGGAAAAGAACTTGAATCGAATGTTGCTCGGCTTGCCGCAATGTCTAGAGCGGTTGGGCTTCACTTAGTTCTTGCAACACAACGGCCTTCTGTAAATGTTATTACAGGACTTATAAAAGCAAACATTCCAAGCCGAATTGCATTTATGGTTGCAAGCCGTACAGATTCAAACATTATTATTGATGCTGTTGGTGCAGAAAAACTTCTTGGCAAGGGCGATATGCTTTATGCTTCTGCTGTTAGTCCATATCCAGTGCGAATTCAAGGAACTTTTGAAAGTGATAGTGATGTTGAAAAAGTTGTTGAATATGTAAAAACATTAGGCGAACCAGATTATATTGACGAAGAAATATTTATCGATGACGAAGATGAAGAAGATGGGCAGGCAAATTTCTTTGGCGACGAAGCAGATCCATTGTATGAACAAGCATTAGATATTGTAATTCAGTCAGGAAAAGCTAGTGCAAGTTATATTCAAAGACGATTAAAAGTAGGATACAATCGGGCTGCTCGTCTTGTAGAAGAAATGGAAGCACGCGGAATTGTAGGACCTGCAAATGGTTCTAAACCACGCGAAATAATTCACGTTCCAGGATAAAAAGAAAAATTGCATTTTACCAGTGTAATAGATAATTTTTCTTATTTATATTAGAATAAAAATGTTATTTTGAATTGAAGGAAATGCTGTATGTTTAAGATTCTTGAAAAACGTAAGCTGTCGGAAGCATCCGCAACTTGGTACATGAAGGTTGAAGCACCGGAAATCGCTCGCAACCGTAAGGCCGGACAATTTATTATTTTGCAGGTGGATGCTGAATTTGGCGAAAGAATTCCACTTACTATCGCAGATGCAAATGCTGATGAAGGTTGGATTGCCCTTGCTTTTCAGGCTGTAGGTGCTACAACTTACAAACTTTCATTAAAAAATGTTGGAGATGAACTCGCTGCTTTGCTTGGTCCTCTTGGAAATCCTTCTGTTATAGAAAAAAAGGATGGTCCAGTTGTTGTAGTTGGCGGTGGTTTTGGTGTTGCCCCATGTTATCCGATTGTTCAGGCTCATAAAGCTATTGGAAACAAAGTAATTGTTGTAATTGCTGCCCGAACAAAAGATTTGTTGATTTATGTAGACGAAATGAAGGCAATTGCCGACGAAGTTATCATTATGACCGATGATGGTTCTGCAGGGCGTCAGGGTGTTTCTACCGTTCCTCTAAAAGAAATGTGTGAATCGCAGACTCCTCCAGCAGAAGTTATTGCAATTGGCCCTCCAATTATGATGAAATTCTGTGCTTTGACTACAAAACCTTTTAATGTTCCAACAACAGTTTCTTTAAATACAATTATGATTGACGGAACTGGAATGTGTGGTGGATGTCGAGTTTCTATCGGTGGCGAAACAAAATTCGTTTGCGTTGACGGCCCTGAATTCGATGCTCATCAGGTTGACTGGGACAATATGATGATGCGTATGAAATCTTTTAAAGAACGTGAAACAGAAGATTTCCACAAATGTAAGATGCAGGCTCAGGCTGACGCTCTTGCAAAATAATTTATAAAAGGGAATAGTATGGCACATAAAACTATAGAAGAATTAGATAAAATCGCAAAAGACGAACTTTCAAAAATCGAAGGAAAAGAACTTACAAATAAAGATAGAATGGCAATTCCTCAGCAGGAAATGCCTAGTCGCGAACCAAAAGAACGCGCTCGCCAGATGGCAGAAGTTGCTTTAGGTTACACAGAAGCTCAGGCCGTTACAGAAGCAAACCGTTGTTTACAGTGTAAAAATATGCCTTGTATTAACGGTTGTCCGGTTGGAGTAAAAATCCCGCAGTTCATTGCAAAAATTGCTCAAAAAGATTTTAAGGGTGCTGTTGATACAATTAAAGAAACTTCGCTCTTACCTGCAATTTGTGGTCGTGTTTGCCCTCAGGAAAAACAGTGTCAGGGTCAGTGTACTGTAGGAAAAGTTTATAAATCTGCAGAAAAAGCTGTTTCAATCGGTCGTTTGGAACGATTTGTTGCTGATTGGGAACGCGAAAACAACAAAGTTACAATGCCAACAATCGCTGCAAAAACAGGAAAAAAAGTTGCAGTCATTGGTGCAGGTCCAGCTGGTCTTACAGTTGCCGCAGATTGTGCTCGTGCAGGTCACGAAGTTACAGTTTTTGAAGCATTCCATAAGGCCGGTGGCGTAATGATGTACGGAATTCCAGAATTCCGTTTGCCAAAAGCAATTGTTCAGAATGAAATTGATAACCTTAAAAAGATGGGCGTTAAGTTTGAATGTAACTTCTTGGTTGGCCGAACAGATACACTTGATCAGCTTTTAAGCGAAAAAGGATTTGATGCCGCTTTTGTTGGAACAGGTGCTGGTCTTCCAAAGTTTATGAAGATTCCTGGTGAAAATTTAATCGGTGTATTTAGTGCAAACGAATATTTAACTCGTGCCAATTTAATGAAAGGTTACGACAAAGAACACGCCGCAACTCCAATTTACGAAGCAAAGCATGTTGTAGTTTGTGGTGCTGGAAATGTTGCAATGGATGCAGCCCGAATGGCATTCCGTTTGGGAGCAGAAGAAGTTGATATTGTTTACCGCCGAACACGAAAAGAAATGCCTGCTCGTTTGGAAGAAATTGCCCATGCCGAAGAAGAAGGCGTAAACTTCCGCTTCCTTGAAAATCCAGTTGAAGTTTTAGGAACAGAAGACGGTCATGTTCGTGGCGTAAAAGTTTTGTCTTACGAACTTGGCGAACCAGATGCTTCCGGCAGAAGAAGTCCAGTTGCAATTCCTGGAAGTGAACACGAAATCCCTTGTGATGCAATGATTGTTGCTCTTGGTAATGGTTCAAATCCGCTTTTGGTAAAAACAACACCTGGCTTAAATCAGGATGCAAAAGGCCATATTGCTGTAGACGAAAATCAGGCTACAAGCAAAGCAAAAGTTTGGGCTGGTGGAGACATCGTTTTAGGTGCCGCAACTGTAATTCTTGCAATGGGTGAAGGCCGAAAAGCTGCCGCTGCAATGAATGAATATCTTGCAAAATAAAAGATAAATATTTAAAAAAAATATTTTTTAAAGAAAGGCGTACTTTTTTATTAAAGTGCGTCTTTTTTTATTTTCACAGTTTTTTAGATTAAATATCTTTGTGAATTGTATTTTTCTTACTAAAAACACAGCCACAGTATTGCTGGCGGTAAAGGTCATATTCTTTTGAAAGTTCAAGACTTCGCTTAAAGCCGTTGTTTTTCTTAAAGTCAGAAAAGAGCCATTTAGGATTTTGTTTAGAGGAATCAACATTGATTGCAGAAAGAAGTGAGCCAATTTCATTTATTTTTTCTGCATCTTTAAATGGAGAAATGCTTAAAGTTGTGCAAAAATATTCAAAATTGTGTAAGAGTGCATATTCATATGCTTTTTTTAAACGAAATTCATAGCAGCGGCGACAGCGTTCGCCCTTTTCTTTTTCTTCTGCAAATTCTGGATGATGGGAAATGTCTATTGCGTTGTAAAAATCGTTTGGGTCATAATTTTGTTCAACAAGTTTTACATTATTTTTAAATGCAATAGGAAATCTTGGCAGTAAGTTTTTAAGTTCTGTAAGACGACGCTCATATTCTTCTTTTGGATAAATGTTTGGATTGTAATAAAAAATCGTAATGTCAAAAAAAGAGGCTAGATATTCAAGAACATAAGAAGAACAAGGACCGCAACAAGCATGAAGCAATAAAGAAGGTCTGCTTTTTGAATCAGACAGACCTTCTATTATGTGTTCAAGTTCTTTTTGATAATTTCTTTTAACAGATTTCGCAGTCATTCGACTTAGATGTAGTTAAAGGCTTACCATCGGCAGTTAATTTTTTGCCGGCAATCTGTGCTGTAAAATCTTTTATCCGCATTTCTACCTTACAGAACTTATCAATATCGATTTTTGCAGGCTTCTGGAAGTTTGGATCAGCACCTTCAAGAACTACTGGTGTTCCTGCTGCAGCCCATGGAGCAGTAAGAAGTTCAACTTTTTCTTTACCATCTTCTGTATAATCTGCTGCAAGTAACATTCCTCTGCTTTCTACACCTTTCATTTTGCGCGGTGCAAGATTTGATGCAATTATTACATGCTGGCCAAGAAGTTCTTCTTCTTTAAGGTACTGTCTTAAACCAGACTGAATAATTCTATCTTCCCCAGAACCGTCGTCCATATGTTCAATATAAAGGCGGTCGCCTTGAGGATTGCATTCAACAGATTTAATTACTGCAACTTTTAATTCAATATGTTCATTAAAATATGCAACCTGATCTTCTGCAAGTTTTGGTCCTTCTGATTTTGCAGGAGCAACAGGCTTCTTTTCTGTTTTTGCATTTTCGCTAGGCTTTGTTCCATGGTTTTCTTTTGGAGTTGCCTCTAAAAGTTCTTCAAGGTCAAGTTCGCCACCAAAACAAGGAACAGTAATTGTCCAGTTTTCAAGAACCTGAGGATGAACTTCGCCAAATACGCCAACCTGCTTACCTTTTACAATAACAGCAGCCTGTCGACCTAAAATAAAGCGAGGGTCATTCGATTCTTTTACTTCATATTTATGGTCAAGGAAGTAGAGTACAGATGCAACTTCTGATGCGGCAGTGTTATAGTTTGCATTTGATTCTGCGGTAAGGAAACCAAGACACTGACGAGTTCGTGTGCCGGTATTTTCTTTATCACAAAGATAAGCAACTTTACCAATTTCAAAAATCTTATGAGGATAAATTGCATTTGCAGATTTAGATTCAGAGCGAAGCAAAGAAGAAAGAATATCTGAACGTACAAACTGATAGTTTTCGCTCATTGGGTTTGCAATTTCAATTACACGAGCAGGGTCAATATTCATATTTTCGATATAATCTTTTCGTGAACCAACATAATTAAAAATCATTTCCTGATAGCCAAGACCGACCATTAATGTTTTTGCCTTTCTTGAATAGTAAGTTATTGGAAGAAGCCTACCAATCGTAAAATCGTTTGGTTTTGCCGGTTCGTAAGTTTCAAGTTTTGTGCCAATCATAACATCTTCAATAACGTCTACTTCGTGAAGAAAATCGTTTCGGTATGGTGCAGGGGAAAGTGTATATTCAAAATCATCATCAGCAATTTTCTTTGAAACAACTTTTGAACCCATTCTTGTAAGAGCATCAAGAATAGTTGCATCGTCAAAATTTGTTCCAAGAAGTTTATTAATGTGCTTTAAAGTTGCTTTTGTTTGCGGCTGAAAATAGAACGGAGCGGTAACATCGCGGCCAAAACAAGTGTCATAAGGGTGTTTTACCATTACAGGTTCAATTTCGTATCCTACGTCAGCAAAATCGCAGGCAACGATATTTGCAGCAAGCATAAGATTTTCCATATTATCGCCGGTAAGTTCAACCATAAGACCTTTATCGCCAACTTGAACAGCCCCAAGAGTTGCACTGTTGATTACAGGTGCCATAGACATAATTTCGTTTTTATCATCAACAAGCAAAGGGAATTTTTTAAAATCTTTAAGAATCCATCCAAAATCTTTTCCTTTTGGATGTTCTGTAAGAATCTGACGGCAAGTCATAGGTTTTTCAAACTGAAGTGGAACAAAAGAAGTTTTATCAGGGTCAACTGCGTTGTAATGAACAGGGAACTTTATATCTTGAACACGATAAACGCCCATTGAAATTGATTTACGTTTACGGCCAAAGTTCCATGCAAGTTTTTCCTGAGTTTGAATAATATCTTTAAGCATAGGTTCGTCGATAGGTTTTCCATTTATTACAAAGGCAACCATATATGGACGAATATCTTTAAGTTCAGGGTCTACAATTGCAATTCGGTTTGCACAATCTTTTATATCGCCTTTTTTTGAAAGAAACTTTGAATAGTCAGCAGTTTTTCCGCCACGATGAAGTTTTAACTGACGAGCGACACCGTTCGTTGACCATAAATCCGGGCGATTTGTATCATTAAGTTCAATTTTTATAATTCTTTCGGATTCAGGTTTTGAAGTATCTGGTTTTTCATCAAGTTCAGCCTTTGCATAGGTTAAAACTTTTTCCAAGTCATCATAAGTATATTTTTTTTCAAGAAGATTAAAGAAAAGTTGTTCATTTACTTCAATTTTTGGCATTTTATTCCTCGAAAGTATTTTAAATAGATAAATTATTATAAATAAATATAAAGAAACATTCAATTTATTATTTTATTAAGTTTTGCAAAGGTAAGTAAGAAACAGTGTTTTAAAATGTAGGTAATATGCGACGCAAGTATCTAGGTAATTACGGCACAACTACCTAGGTAAATGCGTCGCAACTAGCTAGGTAATTACGATGCAAATTACCTGGGAACTAAGATTTAAATATTTTTTTAAAGAGAGTAACTATCTCTCTACAGTACATTTGCAAAAAAGTTTTTTGTTGCTTTTGCAGATTTCAGAAAGCAGTTCTTCAAAATATTTTTCCGTAAGAATTGAACCGCCGTTTTTAAGGCGTTCAGAATTCATAGCCCAGCCTTTTATAGTGTAATCTTTTGCGATTGTGTTCACTTTTTACCTTATTCTAAGACAATTCTCTCACCACAGTTGAGAGTTTTTCATTATTTTCTAAAAACTTGCAATTTGCCGCTCATCAATCGGGGTAAAAGCAGGTCGCGCTGGCGGGAGAGGTTTTGGGTTTGTTGGGTAAGATTTTCTATTTGTTTTATAAAAGACCTATATACTTCACCAAATTTATTTTGTAAATTTTCCGATGGTATAAAAATTTTTTGCGTAATCAGTATAGACCAATGACGCTTGTATTCCGTTGTTTTAATTATTCCATCAATACTTCTAAATAAATAATAAGGATTACAATTTCTTGGCTTTATTGGGATTATATTTTCACCCAATGAAAAATCTCGCGTCATCAAAACAAATTTACAAGTGTGCTCTCCAAATAGAATCATAGGGCTTTCAAAATTTGCTTTGTAAGCCGGTTCATTATTATGAAAACCTAAATAGTCATCTGTAGATTGGTCTATGACAATTACACTTCCTTCTTTTTCTAAGTCTTCTTTTTTATAAGTTCTACCAAATGGTAACCGTTCAAAAAGATTTCCCAGTTTTTCCACCTTCCATCCCTTAGGGATTCCGTTTTCAAACTCTGCCCTTTGCCAGCCTGGAAAGCGGAAGCGGACAAACCATTCTTTGTACAAATTTTGTGCCATTTGCTCCAGAAGTTTTATGCGTTTGTTGTTGTTTTCTATTGCCTCGTCGTATTTAGAAAGAATTCCGGCGATTTTTTGCTGGGTAGGAAGAGGAGGAAGTTGAATATTTAATTTTTTTAAGGTGGCTGTAGTTATACTTCCTCTTGTACTGCTAAAATCTGACCCTCCCCGTAATTCATCATATCGAGAACTTAAATTATAATATAAATACAAAGAATTAACTTTTTTAGGATTTGCTTTCAATGCAATAACAGATTGATTTATGTACATATCATCTAAAAGATATGACACTTGCCCTCTTGTTTTTCCTTGCCCGGCACAAGCCATTACAACATCATTTTTATTTGCAAGCTTAGTAGAAGAATTTTTTACACCCTCCTCTGTAATTTTATCAATCGTATCATAAATAAAATTCTGTGATGTTTCTCCACTTGATAACCATTTTATAGTTCCATTCCAATATTCTTTTTTTTCAGTAGAAGGAGTTCCTCCACTGTGCATTTCAAGTAAAATATCATTTAATTTATAATATTCCATATCTAAAACAGCCCTTTCAAATTCCCCTCAATTTCCCCTTCCAGCTTCCTTGCTTCC
>CAYZXM010000003.1:0-66098 GCA_964482455.1 uncultured Treponema sp.
CTTGTTTTTGATAATGGCCTTAAGCTGCATTGGATTTTTTGTAATCATACAAGAATCTCAATATAAGAACGGACTTTATCTTCTACTTTGAAAATTTTTGCATACTGCATCAATAATGGAAGATTTTTTTCTGATTTTTTAGCATATTCCTTAAAGGCGTATGTTACGACCTGAATATCAGTATTTGCTCTTGGCTTAAGGATTTCACAAAGTGTTCTTTCCGCACAATAGGTCTTAACTTTATGATTTGCCGGAGTTAAGGCATCAACTGTACCAGATTCAAAAAGTTCAGGTACACAGAGTTTTATCTGAATTCCTCTTTCTTTAAGTTTTTCAGAATGATATTTTCCCTTAAAAGTTATAGTCCAGAAAAATGGAGCACGTTCAAGAAGATTAAAGAGATACAAAGAAGTTTCATATGAGTAGATACCTGATTTATATTCCGTCTGAATATCAAACAGTTCATCTTCCATTACATCAGGGCTTTGATAAATTCCCCTTGCAGTTTGTACTAGCTGTCCTGAATCAACAAGTTGCTTTAAAAACTGTCTGTGTATGCCAAGTTCACAAACTTCTTTTGTTGTTATATGACCGTGGTTCTGTTCTAATCTTGAAAAAATAAGCTGTTTATTATCAGAATTGACATTCATACTACATATAATGTATTAAAGTAGTTTATTTGTCAATTTTTAGCGGTTAATCAGGCTCTGCTACGTTTAAGATTCCTTTTTCTCCAGTAAAGTTCAGGTACTTTATATTTCTTAAAAGTTGAATATTTTGCTCCAACAAAAAAAAGCACCACTAAAGAAAAACTTTAGTAGTGCTTTTTAACTTTGAGTTTGTTTTTTTATTTTATTGTAAGTTCGCCAATCTTTTTGTAGTTGTTTTCTTTGTCAAAAACTTCGATTGCACCCTGAACAATTCCAACAAGTGGAATTCTATTATCTTGAGCAATAGTAGCGGCAAACTTGTTGTATTCCTTTGAATTAAAATCTGCAAGTTTATACTTAAACGAAATTACAAGTTGTTTATTAATGTCGCCATATCTGTTTTTTCTTCCCTGAAGGAATGTTTTTGCAGCGTTTTTATCCATTGCGATAAAGTTGTATTTATCAAGATCCTGGATTTTTAGACCAAAATCATTTCTAAAGTAAGAATCACTTCCTGGATTTTCACCACCAGTTACATAATAAACAGAGCTCATAGGAAAAAATGTTTCTTTTTCAATAGAAACTTTGTAGCCCTGATTTTCAAAATCATAATCACCAAATTCGACAGTTGTAGACATTCTGTATTCCTGGTTGAAATCTACATCCTGAACTTTTTTATTAAAATTACCCTTAATTTTTGCAAACTGTTCTTCCCATTCAAATGGGTCGTTATGATATTTTGTGTAAATAGAATTTTCAATAACCTTAGCATAAGGAAGATATTCATCAGTTAAGTCAGTACCAGTTCCTTTAAAGAATGCATACAGAGCAGTTTCTGGTGTTAAAACTACCTGAATAGGTTTTTCTTCTGCCTGTCCATTAGCTGCATTTAAAGCCTTTTTTGCAAGGTCTTTTAAATTCTTTGCAGCGAAAGTGTTTGAAAGTGCAATACTTGCAACTAACAAAGATAAAATGATTTTTTTCATAGTAAAAAGCTCCTTTTATTCGACTATACAAAAAAAAAGCACTTTTGCAATACGCACTCAACTCTCGTTAAAAATCTTTGCAAAATGATTACTCTTCTTTTTGTGTATTCAGTGCTTTTTCGGCAAGGTCTTGCAGGTATTGGGCGTCGGCGGCTTTTTGCCAGGTTGTGCCACTTTCTTTAAGGGACTGCATTTGTTCTTTTTTTCGTTCTTTAGATTGTTTTAAAAGTTTTCTTGCGTAAAGCAGGATTTCGCTGGCTTTTTCTGAGCGGACGCTTAACGTTTGGGCAATAAGGCTTTCTTCTGCGTTGCACATATTTTCCAGTGTTGTAAATTTTTTGATGAGTAGTTTTGCTTTTTTTTCGCCAATTCCGTTAATTTTTAGGAAAATGCTTTCTGTGTTTTCTTTTGTCCGCAAAGTTTGATTTCTGCTTGTTGCAAATCTATGGGTTTCGTCGCGTACGCGTTGCAAAAGGCGAAGTGCATCGCTTCTTTTTGGAAGGCAGAGCGGTTTTTCTGCATATGGCCGCCAAATTTCTTCATCTCGCTTTGCAAGCCCTGCGATTGGAATATCCAGTTCAAGTGATTTTAAAACTTGGCTAACGGCGTTTACTTGTCCAATTCCTCCGTCTATAAGAATTAAATCCGGTAAATCTTTTTGTTCATTTAAAAGCCTTGTGTAACGGCGGCTAACGGCTTCTCGCATAGATTGAAAATCGTCAATGTAGCCGTCGGTTGTTTTAAGGCGAAAGTATCGGTAATTTTTTTTGTCGGGGTTTCCATTGTAAAAACTTATAAGGGAAGCAACCGGGAACTTTCCGCCGATGTGGGCAATATCGAATCCTTCTATGCGGACCGGGATTTTTTTAAGGGATAAAACTTCTTTAAGTTCCTGTAATGCTGGAAAATCGCCTCGTTCGCGAAGCCTATGGATAATGTCTTCTTTTGCATTTTCTTTTGCCATATTAATAGCTGCAATGTGCCGGCTGGCGTTTTCAATCTGTTCTGTTACAGGAATAATTTGTGCTTGTGAGGAAAGTTCTTTTTTTATCCATTCGGAAATGCAGGTAATGTCTGTATTTTGTGGAACGTAGAGTTTTGGCGGAACTTCTTCTTTTGAAGTGTAGCAGGCACTTATAAATTCGGATAAAAGTTCTTCTTCTTCGCTTAAACTTTGTGCTTGATAATTTTCTCTTCCTAAAAGTTTTCCGTTTCGTATTTTAAGAATTGTAAAACTTACAAGTTCGCCTTCGCTGTACCATGCAATATAATCGTGGTCGGTATAGTCAAAACTTTCAACAATATTTTGATTTTGCAGTACAAGTAGTGCTTTTAAGCCATCGCGAAGTCGAGCCGCTTTTTCAAAATTAAGGTTTGCGGCCGCTTCTTTCATTTTTTGGGTAAGTTTTTTTTCTGTCTTATCCCCATTTTCGTTAAGAAGTTCACGAATCTCACCGAAAAACTCATTGTAGGATTCTTTTGAAATTTTATTGCAGCACGGTGCTTTGCACTGTCCCATGTGATAGTAAAGGCATGGAGTTTCTTTTTTTGAAAATTTCTTGCAGTGCCGCAGCGGATAAATTTGATAAAGAGTTTCTATGAATGTGTCTAATGCTGTTGCATCAGGGTACGGACCAAAATATTCAGAGCCGTCATGAAGAATATTTCTAGTTTTAAAAAGGCGAGGAAAATCTTCTGATGTGATTTTTAAAACCGGATATGATTTTCCGTCTTTTAAGTTTATATTGTATTTTGGTGTGTATTTTTTAATAAGGTTGTTTTCTAAAAGAAACGCTTCGTATTCATTAGAAGTTTTAATGTATTCGATAGTTTTTGCGTTAGAAACAAGAAGTCTGGTTTTTATATCTTTTTTGCCGGAAAAATAAGAAGTCAGCCTGTTTTTAAGGTTTTTGGCTTTGCCGACATATATTACGTCGTCCTGTGAATTTTTCCACAGGTAAACACCACTAGAGGAAGGTGCTTTTAATGCAGTTTCGTGAAGAATGTCTTTATTCATATAGCAAAAATGATTATATATCAAAAAAAAGCGTAATTCCATTTTTTTTAACAGCAGTTTTTTTGATGAACTCTTTTATTTTTGTACCAAAATTGAATGCAGAAGTTTACGAATTTGGTGGAAAGTCCGGCTGGAACGAAATTTCTGTAAAAAATGGAATTACAACAGGAAAAGGCCGGTTTGGCTATGAAAGTCTTGAATTAAAAACAAATTACGCTACAGCAGGCGAGTTTACAGACTGTCTTTTAGACTTTGAAAATGGCGAAATTATTGACCGTAGTGGAAAATATGAAATAAAAGAAAACGGAACTTACTCTTCTAAAAAATCAATTATGGGAAAAGGTTCTGTTTTAAGTCGAAATCGAAAAGGAATTACGCTTTTAGGCAATAATTCAAGTCTTTTTGGCGGAAAAGGACCGGCTGGCTCTTTTTCAATTGATTTTTGGATATGCCCTTCGGTTGTGGAAAACGGCGAAGTTTTATTAAACTGGCGTTCTTCTAAAAATAATGACGGACAGATTTTGTATCAGGTTGTTTCAATTTCCTTTTATAAAAACAAAACTGCGATTCTTTTTTCTAATATTTTTGAAGGCTACACAAAGAATAAAGGCGATGTAACGCTTTTTTCTGAACGTTCAATAATTCCTGAAAAATGGTCACATCATCTTATTTCTTTTGAAGAAGATTCTGGAATCCTTGAATACAGAATAGACGGTCAGTTAGAAGATATAAAATTTATTACAGATACAGAACACGAAGGCGGAACTGTTTACAATGCGGTAATGGGTGTTGGTGCAGACCTTCATTTAGTTCCGCGTTACACAGGTCTTTTAGATGATTTTTGCATTATCCGCACTTACGGAGATTTAAAGCAGGAAGAAAAAATCTCGAACTCAAAAATTGCTCTTCCAGATAGATACAGTACAAGTGGCGGACGTTTTGAGTCAAACCCGATTCTTACCAAGCAGGGAACTTTAATAAAATCAGTTTCAGCGGTTGTTTCTGAACCAAGTCAGACGGAAGTAAAACTTTATGTTCGTGCAGGAGACAGTTATTTTAACTGGACAGAAGATTTTCCTGAATGGAAATGCGTAAAAAATGGCGAAGAAATAGAAAATCTTCGCGGTTTGTATTTTCAAATTGCTGCAGATTTATTGCCAGACGGAAGTGGTCAGCAAACGCCATCAGTTTCGCAAATTAACGTTGAATATGAAGTTCTTCCTGAACCTTTTCCGCCGTATAGAATTTCTTCTGAAAAAGGCGATGGCGAAGTTACGTTAAAGTGGACTAGTTCGGTTGATGATTCTGCCGGAGGATATTATATTTATTACGGTAATCGACCTGGAGAATACCTTGGACGCATTGCATTGCAGGGAAAATCTCCGATTGATGTAGGAAACGTAACAGAAGTAACTCTTACAGGATTAAAAAATGGAACGATTTATTATTTTGCGGTTGCAACATACTCAAAATATGATAAAAGAGTTTCTGGTCCGCTTTCTAAGGAAGTGTTTGCCCGTCCAGAAAGGATGTTAAAAAAATAAAATCTAAAATACAAATGCTTTAGGCAGTATAAAAATATATGGAGTTTTTTCTATGGAAGATAAGGAAATAGTTTTAAGGCGTGCAAAAAATGCGGTGATTTCAAGAGATTTTAATCTTGCAATAAGACTTTATAAATCGCTTTTACAGGAAGATGTAAAAAATAAAGAATATCTTTTAACGCTTGGAAATCTTTATCAAAAAAATAATGATGATGAAAAAGCTCTTCCGTATTACCAGCAGATTCTTACTTTTTACCCGGATAATTTTGAAGCAATGAACAATATGGGTGGAATTTTTAGAAGAATGGGAAAATATCAGGAATCGATTGATATTTTGCAAAAAGCATTGGAAACAGGAAAAGATTCGGCTCAGGTAAATTATAATCTTGGTTTTACATACAAACTGATGAAAGATTACGAAGATGCAATTGATTGTTTTGAAAACGTAATCGCACAAAATTCAAGTGATGTTCTAGCATACAATCACCTTGGAACGATTTATGCTACTCAACAGAATTACGAAAAAGCGGTTCAAACTTATAAAAGAGGTCTGCAAGTTGACCCGAATCATCCGATTCTTCAATTTAATATGGCAAAAAGTTTAGAAGAAATGCATGATGATTCTTCTGCAATTCAGGCGTATGAAACAGCGTTAAAAGCAAAGCCGGGCTGGGAAGAAGCGGTTATTGCCTATTCAAATCTTCTTTTAAATCATAGAAAAACCAAGCCTGCGGGGGAACTTGTTCAAAATGCAATCGGGCTGCATCCAAAAAATGCTTCTCTTTATATTCAAATGGGTAAAATCCTTATGAAGCAGTGTAATTTTGAAAAATCCGTTGCTTCTTTTGATATTGCACAAAGACTTCTTCCTGGAAATGCAGAAAACTTAAAATGTCTTGCCCAATCTTATGAATCTCTTAATAAAAACGACCAGGCAGTAAAGGCAATTCAAGATGCCTTAAAGGAAGAACCGCAAAATGTTCAGGTAAAAAAGCAGGCTGCGTCTGTTTATCTTACTTTTGATTATTTTGCACAAGCGGCAAAAATTATTCGTGAACTTATAGAAACGAATAAAAACGATTGTTCTGTTTTAAGCCTTGCCGGTCAGTACAGTATTATGACAGGAAAAGAAGAAGGTGCTGAAAAGTTTGCTCAAAGAATAAAGGCGATTGATTCAAATTACACTGATTTTCTTTTTTCGTATGCAGAAAGATTTTTTCAAAAAGGCGAATTAGAAAAAGCGAAAGCAAAAGTAAAAGAATTCATCGATGAAAATATGAAAAACGTTCCAGCGTGGATTCTTCTTGGAAAAATCGATGAAAAATCTGGTAATTTTGAAGATGCTTTAGACGATTTTTCTACGGCGTCTGCTTTTGACCCTAATAATTATCTTGCAGAAAAACTTTCTAAAATGCTAAAAGAAAAAATCGGCACAAAGCCTACGGAAGTTGGTGCGGAAGACAAAAAAGAAAGCCATGAACTTGAAGGCTCGCAGGAAATCTCTCTTGATGAGTTTGGTCTTGGGGACGAAGAAGATGAAACAGAAGAAAATCAAAATGATTCTGTTCAAAATGAAAATGCTGAAAACTCTGCTAACGGGTCTGAACTTGATGATTTAGCAGAAGAAGATAAAACCGACGTTCTTGCTGTGGATGATGAAACTGCATTATTTGAAGATTCTTCTAGTAACGGTGAAGTTACAGAAGAAACCGAAGATACCGAAGAAGATAGTGAAGATAGCAAAGACGTTAAAGACGATGAAACAAAAGAAGAAAACAAGGCGGAAGCAAAGACTGAGCCGAATTCAGTTTTGGATACAGATACAAGTACGAATGCATCGTCAAATGTAAACGAGGCTGCAAATGCAGGCGAAGCTACAACTACAGGTGCAAATGCAGATACGAACCCAAATGCAGATATGACTGCTGCCGCAAACTCAAACGACGTTGCAAACGAGGCTACAAATGCAGACGCAGAAAATCCTTTAACTGATGAATCTGATGTTTTGCCTGATACAGAAACTTTAGAAAATGGCGAAACCGCAGAAAATACTGAAAACGCAAAGGACGCAGTTACGGTAAATGCTGATATTTCTACTGGTGCCAGCGAATCAAGTGACAGTGCAAAAGAGCAGAAAAACGAACTTGAGCAGGAACAAACCGAAGCAAAAAATGCAGAAGAAAGTCATAAAGAGCATGCAGAAAACACTTATGAAAATCTTGTAGATAAAGTAAGCGATATGCTTCCTCGCTTGTCTAATCTTATAGAAGATTCTGCGGATGTTGAAAAGTTTAAAAAAGAAATTGATTTATTCAAGCGGCTTAGGGAATTTGGCGAAGCATTGCCATTTGAACAGCGGGCAAAATTCCTTGCCGGAAGAATCCGACTTTTGCTTGATTACATAATTTCAAGGCTTTCTGGAAAACCTGGACTTTTAAAAACTGCCTCACAGTTTTCTACAGCGGAAAATCCTAGCGAAAACAAAAATTGTACGCCAGAAAATATAGAAAGCATTGTTGGCGTATTAAAGCATTTGGAAGGCTTAACGCTCTACCTTGAAGACAAAAATCTTTCTAAAGCATTGTTTATGGCAGCAGAAGAAGTTGTAGATAAACTTTGCTGATTTATAAAGATTTAACTTCGTACTGAGTACGAAAGTTTAAGTTTTTTTACTAAATAAATAAAAGCGTAAGCGTCTTTACAAGTTGCGAAGACTTTGTGCGATTGGAACGATTAAGGTTGCGGAAGCAACCCGAGCCCATTCAACCGAAGGTTGAGCACAACCGTCTGAGCAAATTGGAAAGACGCTGAGAGCGTTTTTTGTAATTCTTTCTAAAACTCAAACTTTAGACTTTATATTCTGATAATCCTTGAATGGCTGATGACTTCGTTTCCTTCGTCTGTTATAAGAACATCGTTTTCAAGGCGAACGCCACCAAGTTTTTCATCATAAAGACCAGGTTCAAGGGTTACAATCATTCCGCTTTCAAAAGTGACTTCGGGTTCTGCCTTTGTGCTTACGCGTGGACTTTCGTGAATTTCAATCCCAATTCCGTGACCTAGTGTGTGCGGCATTTTTCTTTTTTCTTTTGCAAATATTTTTTCTGCAAGAGCACAGGCGTCTTTTACAGGTGTTCCCTTTTTGTAAAGTTTTAAGCATTCATCTGCGGCTTTTTGAACAAGGGAAACAAGTTTTTCCTGCTCTTTTGAAATTTCACCTTTTATAATTGTAAGAGTTGTGTCCGACGTATAACCGTTCCAAACAACGCCAAAATCAAGAATAGAAAGACCTTTTCCTGGCCATTCGCCATTTGTGTAACCAGGAAAAGCGTGAATTGCCCAACTTCTTGAAGGACCTGCGGCAAGGGTGTCAAAACCTGTGCGTTCGCAGCCGTGAACTCTAAGTTCTTTTTCAATAAGAAGAGCAACATCTGTTTCCGTTTTTATGGAACCGTTTTTAATGTTTTCCTCAATTTTATCGATTATTAAATCCCCAATTTTGCAGGCTTTTTTTGTGCAGGCGATTTCATAGTCATCTTTTATCATTCTAAGTTGAAGAGCATAATTGTGAACTCCATCTTTTTTACAAAGAACGTCCCATTTAGGTAATGCTTCGATAAATTCAAGGAATTTTGGATAAGAAATATAAGGCGGAAGTTCAACCTTAAAGTTAGGAACTTCTTTTGCGTCTTTTAAGATTGCTTTTACAGCTTCAATATCAGAGTTTTTGAATTTTGCGTACGGAATTACGGTGTCGGAATAAGCAATTTTGCTTGCAAGAATTTCATCCCACGGAACAAGAACTGCGTCATTTTCTTCTGTTATTACAAGAACTGCATCGCTTGTGTGGCCGGTAAAATAACGGATTGCAGGTTCACGGTGTTCTTCGCTGTCAATAAAAACTGCCGCTCCAATATTATTTTTTCTTAGATAGTTTGCGATTTTTAATCTTCTAAGTTTGTAAAAAGTTGCTGGATGAGAAAGAATTTCGTTTTGTTCTGTGTTTTCCATAGTTTATAAGTTCCTCGTTGTGTAAAAAGTTATTTTTTAATTCGTTTTTTTAATTTTAATATCACTTCGCCCGATGTTTCGTCTTTAAATATAACAAGAAGAATAAGACCAATCAAAGCAAAAATAAAGGCACAGGCAAAAAGTGGAAATCCAAAAGAATAAAATCGATTGTGACCATTAAAAAAAGAAAGCAGAATCGGACGCAAAAAATAGATTGGAATGCAGGCAATCACGCTGAATAAAGTAATTTTTAAAATGAAAAAGAACATTTTTTTTGCAATTTCAAAAGCGTTAATGCTGTTAAGTTTTTTCATAAAAATAAAAAGAAAGAGAGTGTTTACGGCACTTGCTAAACTTAATGCCAAGGCAATTCCGTTTCCTTTCATAAAAAAGCAGAGAACAAAGGCAAGAATAATGTTTACGCCAAAACAGATAATTCCTGCAAGTGTTGGAAGTTTTGTGTTTCCCTGGGCATAAAAGGCCGGGCTTAAAATTCTATTTACTGCAATAAAAAAAAGTCCTGCAATGTGAAAGCGAAATACATTTAACGTTTGAAAAACAGATTCCTCGGTAAAATTTTTAGTTTTGTACACAAGGGAAATAATATCGCGTCCGCAGATAAGCGAAAAAAAAGTTACCGGAATGCAAATTAATGCAATTATTTTTATTGCCTGAAGCAGCATTTTGTTAAACTCTTCCCATTTTTTATTTTTAGATAGCGAACTTAGGTCGGGAAGAATAACTGTGCCAATCGAAACGGCAAAAATCCCTAAGATAAGTTCCTGCAGGCGAAGCGAATATTGAAGTGAAGAAACTGTGCCTGTTCCAGCTTTTCCGGCAAGGGCTGTGGATACAACGTCGTTTAATTGATAAGCGGCCATTCCGATTATTGTTGGAACAATCAACGCTACAACTTTTTTTGTGCCAGGATTGCAAAATGCATTTTTAAGCGTTGTTAAAGAGGTTTTCCAGCCAGTATTTCTTACAAATGGCCACTGAAAAGCCGCCTGCATTATTCCACCAAAAATAACGCCTAAACTCATTGCCCTTGCGGCAAGTGCTTCCTGCGAAAGTCCGTTCGGATTCGGAAGAATCGGCGTTAAAACGTAAGTTGTAATGATTACTATTATGTTAAAAAGAACTGGAGTAAAGCCGCTTGGTGCAAAAATGCGGGAACCGTTTAATATTCCTTGAAAAAATGCTGCAATCGAAATTACAAAAAGATAGGGAAACATTATGCGTGTAAGAAGTGTTGCTTCTGAAAGTACGGATGAATCTGTTTCGCCATTAAAAAAGAATGGAACTATAAAGCGAGCACAAAGAATTCCTATAATTGTAACAATTGCGGTAAGAAAAGAAACAAGAGTCAATGTTGAAGAAACAAATTTTTGTGTTTCGGCTCTTTTTTCGTCTGTAGTAGATTCTTCTAAGTAGGCACGAAAAGTTGGAATGAACGCTACAGAAATGCTGTTTTCTGCAAAAAGCCTGCGAAAAAGATTTGGAATCATAAAGGCAATACCAAATGCGTCTGCGTACGCTGATGTTCCAAGAAAAGCCGCCTTTGTCATTTCGCGGATTAAACCCATTATGCGCGAAGCAAATGTCATTACAGAAAGAACAAGTCCTGATTTTACAAGTGATTTTTTATTTTGAGTGTTATTCTGTGTCATTTGAACAATATTAGTGCGAACACGATTATAGGTCAAACGGCATTTTTATAGTGATTTTCCAAATACCTTTTACTTTTTACTGATTGCAAAATTAAGATTTCACGTTTATATTCTATAAAAGTAAAAAACGTAAAACAAAACGTACGAGTGGTTTTTATTATTATTTAAGGTGAAAAATTTGATGACAAACGAAAAAACAACCAGAGAAAGTTTACCAGTTAGAATTGGATTGGATATTGGCTCTACGACTGTAAAAATTGCAGTTTTAGATGATGATGACAATCTTATTTATGGCGACTATCAAAGGCATCGTGCTGATATTAGAAATACGATTATTTCTGTTGTAAGCGAAGCATTTGATAAAATTGAAAATAAATTTTCACTTGGCGAAAATCAGACGATTACTGTAAAAGTTACAGGTTCGGGCGGTCTTTCTGTTTCTCAGTGGCTTAACATTCCGTTTATTCAGGAAGTTGTTGCCGCTACAACCGCCGTAAAAAAACTTATTCCACAAACAGATGTTGTAATTGAACTTGGTGGCGAGGACGCAAAAATTACATATTTTACAGGCGGTGTTGAACAGCGTATGAATGGTACTTGTGCCGGTGGTACAGGTGCATTTATTGATCAAATGGCCGCTCTTCTTGAAACTGATGCTGCAGGATTAAACGAACTTGCAAAAGGCTACAAGACAATTTATCCGATTGCTGCTCGTTGCGGTGTTTTTGCAAAAACTGATATTCAGCCGCTTATTAATGAAGGAGCACGTCGCGAAGATATTGCCGCATCAATTTATCAGGCAGTTGTAAATCAAACGATTTCGGGGCTTGCCTGCGGTAAGCCGATTCGTGGTCACGTTGCATTTTTAGGTGGGCCGCTTCACTTTATGGATCAGCTTAGAGCACGTTTTATTGAAACTTTAAAATTAAAAGAAGATGAAATAATTGTTCCAGAAGATTCTCAGCTTTTTGTTGCTGCCGGTTGTGCATTCAGTGCAGAACGCAAGTTTGACGGCGAAGGTGCTTCTAATTTTCATTTTCCTACATTAAAAGAGTTCAGAGAAAGTCTTAAAAACTTAGTTGGTGCTGAACTTAGCGAAGTTCAGCGTCTTGAACCGCTTTTTACAAATGCAAACGAACTTGAAGAGTTCAGAAAACGCCATTCAGAAGAAAAAGCAATGCGTGGCAGCCTTGAAGATGCTCATGGTCCTGTTTTTTTGGGCTTGGATTCTGGTTCTACTACTACAAAAGCAGTTTTAATAAATCAAAAAGGTGAAATTATTTGGGATTTTTATTCGCACAACATGGGAAATCCTGTTGAACTTGCGGTAAAAATGCTTAAAGAACTTTATAAAAAACTTCCAAAAGATGTTTATATTGCTCGTTCTGTTTCTACAGGTTACGGCGAAGCGTTGTTTCAGGCTGCGTTCGGCGTTGATTCTGGCGAAGTTGAAACAATTGCACACTTTAGGGCAGCAGATTTTTTTGTTCCTGGCGTTGAATTCCTTTTAGACATTGGCGGTCAGGATATGAAGTGCCTTAGAATGAAAGATGGGGCAATTACTTCTATTCAGTTGAACGAAGCATGTTCTGCTGGTTGTGGTTCTTTCCTTGATAACTTTGCAAATACAATGGGCATGGACGTTAAAGAGTTCGGAAAAATCGCTCTTATGGCAGAAAAACCTGTTGACTTGGGTTCTCGTTGTACTGTTTTTATGAACAGTCGTGTTAAACAGGCTCAAAAAGAAGGGGCTTCTGTTGCAGATATTGCCGCAGGTCTTTCTTATTCTGTAATTAAAAATGCTCTTTTTAAGGTTATAAAACTTCGCAAGGCTAGCGATATTGGAACAAAAGTTGTAGTTCAGGGTGGTACATTCTTTAACGATGCAATTCTTCGTGCTTTTGAAAAAATTGCTGGCGTAGAAGTTTTCCGCCCTGATGTTGCAGGTCTTATGGGAGCTTACGGTTCTGCACTTATTGCCTACGATCAGTGGGTTGATTTAACTGCACCAAAACCTGATGATCCAGTTGGAGCGGTTCGTCATGAAGTTCATTCTTCAATTGCTTCTTATGAAGACCTTGAAAAATTCCATGTTGACCTTGAACTTAGACGTTGTGGAAAATGTCAGAATAACTGTCTTTTAACAATTAATAAATTTTCTACAGGAAACGAAATCCGTACCTTTATTACTGGTAACCGTTGCGAACGTGGACTTGAAGTTGAAGGTAACGTTATTGATGCTTCTAACAAAAAGAATACAAAAGTTGATGATGTTGGTGAAAAAATGCCAAACCTTTTTGACTGGAAGTACAAACGACTTTTTGGTTACGTTCCGTTAAAGCCGGAAGATGCTCCTATGGGTGATGTTGGTATTCCTCGCGTACTTAATATGTACGAAAACTATCCGCTTTGGTTTACATTTTTTACAAAACTTGGCTTCCGCGTTGTTCTTTCGCAGCGTTCTTCTAAAAATGTTTACGAAAAGGGAATTGAAACAATTCCGTCTGAATCTGTATGCTATCCCGGAAAAATAAGTCACGGTCATTTAGTTTCGCTTTTGCAGCGTGGCGTAAAGTTTATTTTTTATCCGTGTGCTCCTTATGAAAAGCAGGAAGATTCTGGGGCAGGAAATCACTATAACTGTCCGATTGTAACAAGTTATCCTGAAGTTTTAAGAAATAATATTGATGAGTTGCGTCAGGATTCTTCCATTACTTATATGAATCCGTTCCTTCCGATTTATGATAAACCGAGATTAAAGGAACGACTTTGCGAAGAACTTCTTCCAAAATTTCCATCTCTTACTCAAAAGCAGATTAATGATGCAGTAGATGTAGCATGGAAAGAGCAGGAAAAGTTCCGTCAAGATACTCAGCAGGCCGGCGAAGAAGCACTTGAACAAATGATTCGTGCTGGTGGAAACGGTATTGTTCTTGCAGGTCGTCCTTATCATTTAGACCCAGAGATTAATCATGGAATTCCAGAAATGATAAACGCTTTAGGTCTTGCAGTATTTACAGAAGATTCAGTTGCTCATTTAGGTTCGATTGAACGACCTTTGCGTATTATTGACCAGTGGGTTTACCATAATCGCCTGTATAGAGCGGCTTCGTTTGTTAGTGAAATGCCGGACCTTGAACTTGTTCAGCTTACTTCTTTTGGTTGCGGTCTTGATGCTGTTACTGCCGATCAGGTTGATGAAATTCTTCGTGCAAAAAATCGAATGTACACATTGATTAAAATTGACGAAGGTTCAAATCTTGGTGCGGTTAGAATTAGAATTCGATCTCTTATTGCTGCGGTAAAAGAAAGGCAGCGACATCACAGAAAAATGTCGGTAAAACGTTCTTCTGCATATCAAAGACAGATTTTTACAAAAGAGATGAAATATTCGCATACAATTATTGGACCGCAAATGTCGCCGATTCATTTTAGAATTTTGCAAAAGGCGTTCCAGGCAGAAGGCTACAATTTTGTAGTTCTTGATGCAGTTGATCCAAAAGCTGTTGAAGCGGGCTTAAAGTATGTAAATAATGATGCATGTTATCCTTCTATTCTTGTTGCAGGTCAGATGATTTCTGCTCTTGAATCTGGAAAATACGATTTAAATCATGTTTCGCTTATTATTACTCAGACTGGTGGCGGTTGCCGTGCTACAAATTACATTGGTTTTATCCGTCGTGCTTTAAATGATGCCGGTTGGGGTCATATTCCTGTAATTTCGCTTAGTGCCCAGGCGTTTGAAACGAATCCTGGTTTTAAGATTACGCCAACTCTTTTGCATCGTTTGCTTATGGCTATTCTTACAGGAGACCTTTTAATGCGTGTTCTTTATAGAACTCGTCCTTACGAGGCTGTTCCTGGCAGTGCAAATGCGTTGTACGAAAAATGGTCTGCATACGCAGAAAAACAAGTTCAGTCGCTTTCAATTCATGGTTATCATAAAATGCTTAAAAATATCGTAAAAGAGTTTGATAACCTTCCGTTAAAGCCAATTAAAAAGCCAAGAGTTGGTGTTGTTGGCGAAATCTTGGTTAAATTCCACCCGACTGCAAACAATAACATCGTAGAAACAATCGAACGCGAAGGTGCTGAATGTGTAATGCCTGATTTAACGGACTTTTTCTTTTATACATTCTCTACTGGTATTTTCCGTCATGAGCAGCTTGCTTTCCCTAAAAAAACGGAACGCAATGCTCGTCTTTTGGTTTGGTTCCTTGAACTTTACAGAAATAAGATGAAAAAATATCTTCGTGAAAGCCGTCGGTTTGATGCTCCAAGTTCAATTTATGACTTAATGAAAGGCGTAGACGATATTGTTCAGCTTGGAAATATTACTGGTGAAGGCTGGTTCCTAACTGCAGAAATGGTTGAACTTATTCATTCTGGAGCACCAAGTATTGCGTGCGTTCAGCCGTTTGCCTGTCTTCCAAATCACGTAACAGGAAAGGGTATGATTAAGGAACTTAGAAGGCGCTTTCCTGGTGCAAATATTTCTGCAATCGATTATGATCCAGGTTCTTCTGAAGTAAACCAGTTGAATCGCTTAAAACTTTTGCTTTCAAATGCTCCTGCTGGTCGTCATCCTGATGAAAATGATGATGGCGTAATTGTAAACCCAGATGGAACTAAGGTTCGTCCGATTGTAAAACTTGCAGAAGGGGCAGGAACGTTTACGGATACAGAACCTGTAAATGATGCGGAAGTTCCTCTTGAAGTTTCAAAAGTGGAAGTTGTTTCTGAAATTAAGTTAAAATCAGAAGAGTAAGTTTTAAGGCGGATTTTAAATGAACATAAAAAAACTGATTTTTGTTCTTTTTGCAATTTCTTTTGTTTTGCCATGTTTTGCTGTATACAATTCGTTTGGCGTTCCAGATTCGTCTGAAATCCGAAAAGACCTTATAGAAACGTGGTTTGAAGCACCTTTGCAAAATGTTCGTATGAACAGACCGGAAATCAGAACTAATAGTGTTGGCGAAAAATTTCAAATCCGCCTTGAAGAAACCGAAGATTCTTTTAACATTTTTGTAGCTCCTTACGCAAAAATCGAAGTTGATGTTTATTCTGACAAGGGAAAAACTACAGAAGTTCAGGATGTTTACCCGGGAGATGCTCCTGGTAGTTTTCTTTTAGTTAGAGATAAAAAAACAGGTAAACCTATAAGAATCCGCTATTATTTTGCTAGCGACAGCGAGGTTTTTGTTCAATTTGTGCCTGTTGGTCGTACTGCTTACAGCGATTTTTTGATTTTTTCTTCGTATGCGGCAAAGGGTGTGCCGACTGGGCTTCCTTTTGAGCGTTTTTATTCTTCTTCTTTTGATGAAATTGTCCGCTGGACAAAACTTTCGCTTCCGTGGAAATATGCAAAAATATTTCCGGAAGATTACCACGCAACTCTTCAGATGATAAATGTAATTAAGGAAAAAAATCCGAAAGTGCTTTTAACAGAAGATGCGATGTATGACGATGAAGGAAACTGTGTTCATATTTCTACTGGAAAAAAAATAGAAGTTCTTCCAGAAGATAAAGGAAAAATCATTGTTTCTGGTGCTGGATATTTAAAGTGGATTTCAGACGGAATAATAGAACCTCTTACCGGTGGGCTTTTAAAAAGGGAACCACTTTTAGAACAAACTGTTGAATATAAGGAAACTGGCTTTCAAGGAATTTTAAGCGAAAAATATGCTGTTTCTTTTTCGTTAGATTGGATTCGTAATCTTTCCAGTGCCGTAATTTCTGTGCGGTCAAAGCATAATTATATTTACAAAAATTCTGGAACTGATGTTACCATTGAACCTTTTTGTGCGGAACTTACCGACAAAGGAATAAATAATTCTTTAGGTTATGTTGAAAATAGCGGTTACCAAGTAAAAGCAATAAAACCGCTTCTTTATGTTCTTGCGTGCGAAAATCCTGGTCTTTTTTATTTTGGAGCAATTCGTGAAACTGACAGGCGAAGTCCGGAAGTTAAGATTTTTAATGAATGCTGCGTATTTTTTCCATATTTTGACAGCAAAAAAAGATTTAACTGTACGATTTTTAAAGACGGCTCAGAAATAAGTCTTGAAGATTTTTTGAGTCGCTACTACAGCGATTTTGTTTCTCTTGTAAAAGTGCACACCACGGAACAATTTTATCCAAATGTAGACTTTTGATACTTTCTGATTTATCATTATTTTATATGAAAAAGTTTTTTGCTTCGCTATTTTTTGCATTAATTCTTTTTAGTGCATTTTCTTCTGAAAATGAAACAGATGTTTCGATTTTTAACGAACTTTCTTCGGCATATAACAGTGGTTTTTATCCAGGTGCAGTTCAATATGCTGAAAAACTTGAAAATGACTATCCTGATTCTTTCTATATTGCAACTTCGTTTGTTTTAAAAGGCGAAAGTCTTATTCATCTTAGAAATTTTGATGAAGCGTACAAAACTTTATTAAAAGCAGAAAAAATGGATTTGCCGCTAGATTTAAAAAACTCCATTTATTTTTGGTTTGGAAAAATATTTAAAGAACAAAAAAAATATGATGAAGCAATTGCGTTTTATCATGAATATTGCTCTTTAGCAGGTGAAAAGGGAAATCTTTTTCCTTTTGCAATTTATGATTCTGCTCTTATTTATTATAAAAACGGTGATTTTAAAAATGCGGCATTAAATTTTGAATATGTTGCAAAAAATGCAAGCAAATACGAACTTCAAGATTATTATTCTGCAGTTTTAAAACTTGCAGATTCTTACAATAAAACAGGAAATGCAAAAAAGACTATAAAACTTTATTCAAAAATTGATTCAAAAAAAGTTCCTTCCGTTGTTTATTACGCTTTTACGGAATATGCAGGCGATGCCTGGAACGAGTTAAAAGAATATAAAAAAGCGTACGATTCTTATTGTGCGGTTTTAAAAAGCGGTGAAAAAGAACTTATTTCTGTTTCGCTAAAAAAAGCATATAACGTTTCTTCTGAACATAAAAAAGAAGTTGGTACAGAGCCTGGAAGTATTCTTTTACAAGTTCAAAAGAATTTTAGCGAAAATCCAGCTTTACTTGCAGAATTTTGGGTTCGGCTTGCAATTGATTCTTTTTTAGATGGTGATTTTGAAAAATCCTCTTCTTATTTTTTTAATGCAGAAAAATATGTTTCGATTCAAAATGATAAATCGCTTTATTCGATTATTCAGTTGTATAAGGCAGAAATTACGGCTGGTAAAAACATAACTTCTTCTTCTGCTAAAAAAGCGAGTGAAGAACTTTTTGTTGCCCGTGAAAAACTTTTTGCAGAACAACAGGAAGATTATAAAAACGATTTTGAAGAAGAATTTAATGCTCTCTTTGCAAAATATGAAGCATATCAGGGAAATTGGGAAAACGTAAAAAAATACAAAGATCTTTTAAGTGTAAATGACAGTCGAAGTCAGTTTTATTTGGCTCTTGCAAATTATAAAATGGGAAATTACAAAGAAACCAGTCAACTTTTAAAAGATTCTGACCTTGAACTTTACGCATTATCGCTTGCTCGTGAAAATAAATTAAAAGAAGCGGCAGCAGTTTATAAAAAAATAGATGATGAAAATAAAATGTCGCCTTCAGAGCGATTAAATTATTCAAAAGTTTTAATTCTTTCGGGACGTTACACTGAAGCACAAATTCAGGCTGCAAAATGTGGCTTAAACGAAGGTAAATATATTTTAGGGCTTGCACAGTTTAATACAAGAAGCTGGCCTTATGCCGAAGAAAGTTTTTCTTCCTATATAAAAAATGCGGATAAAAAAGATTCTAAGCAGGCAAAAAATATTTCGTATGCAAGGTTTTATCTTGGCTATTCTTTGTATCGTATGGAAAAAACAAAACTTGCGTATGAAAATTTATCTGCTTTTATAAAACAGTATCCGACTCATGAGCTTTTTTGGAATGCATGTATTACTTGCACAAATTCTCTTGTTCAAATGGAAAATTATTCTGAAGCAACAAAAATTGCGGAAAAAGCAGTGTTATCTGCAACAAATGAAGACGACAAGGCGACTTCAATTTTGCTTTATGCGTCCGTTTATTCGGACTTAAAAGATTATGAAAAAGCTATTCAGATTCTAAAACCGTATTCTGTGCAAAAAAATGCATTGGGAATGAAAAGTCTTTTTCAAATTGCTCAGATTTATGAAAAAAAAGGTGATATTCCTTTAGCGGATCAAAAATATAGAGAAGTTGCGTTAAAATTTCCAAATGAAAAAACTGGAGAAGAGGGACTTTATCGTTCTGCCGAGATTTTTTACGAAAATGCTGATTATGAAACTGCATTAAAACGTTTTTCTGATTATAAAAATAAATACAAAGACGGAATTTTTATTGCATCTTCCTGGTATTACACCGCAGATTGTATGGAAAAAACTGGAAATTCTTCAGGTGCAATTCTTCAAAATCAGGCTTTAATAAAGAAATTTCCTGAAAGTACGTATGTTTATAATGCTGCAAAAAATCTTGTAAGTCTTTACAGAGCAGAAGGAAAATATCAATCTGCATTAGAAAATGCCAATTTCCTTTTAAAAAATTATTATGACCAGGCAAAAAGCGATGGGCTTCAAGAAGAAGTTTCCCAACTAAAAAAACTTACTGGTGGCAAAAATGAAGCACTTGTAAAAAAAGAGGCAGAGTACAAGCAATTAGGCTCTTCTTCTACTCCGCAAGGCAGAAAATCTGGAACTGAACTTGCTTTGTTGTACGCACAAAATTCTGAAACTCATGCGGAAGCAGAACGTCTTTCAAAAGAAATAATCTTGATTCAGGAAAAGAATAATAAAAATCAGGAAGAAAGTTTGTATATTGCACAAAACGCAGAAAATCTTGCTTTGCTTTACAAAGGAAAAGAAAAAAATAAAGAAAGTGCACAGATGTTTTTAAAGTCGGCAAAGTTTTACAGGGTTTGCGGAAAAGACGACGAGGCTGCAAAATCTTTATATAGTGCGTATGATTCGTTTCTTGCCTGTGCCTTAAAAGCGGATGCAAACGAAACTGCGTTAAGTTTAAAAAGTCTTTATCCTTTAAGTCGTTATGCAAAAAGTGTAAAAACAGATAACTAATTTTAAAAGAATGGATTTAGGAAAGTATATGAAAAAAAGTAAAATATTAATTAGTCTTATTGTTTGTTTTTCTGGTGCATTTATTTTTGCACAGGAAAGTGAAAATGTGGAAGAAATTTCTCTTCCAGATGTTTCAACTGTAATTTCCGGTGGTGCTCCAAAAGTTGGAAAAAGTGCTGTTTCCGATTTTTCAGACGTTTTGCCTTCTAGTGATTCTGAAATTGTTATGGAATTGCCAACTTTGCCTGATTCTTCGGATTCGACTTCTAGTGAAAAAGATGAAATTTTTAAGGCTTCTAGCGAAAAGACAATTTATGTTGAAGGTCTTGCCGGAGGTGGTTTTCCTGGTTTTATAACTGGAAATTTTAAGATTTATCGCGAAACTGGAAATAGTCCGTTTGTTGTAGATTTTGGTCATGAAGGTGCAAATGGATATTCAGGACGCGATTTAACTTCTTCTTATTCTGACCGAAATACTCACATTGCATTTGATAAAATGTTTAAGGTAAACAAAACAAAACTTGATTTTAAAGGTCATTTTAATTCAGAGGAAAATGGACTTCAGAATAAAAATGAAACTATAAGCGGCGTTACTCATGAAACTCTTGGTGGTAGTTTTAATTTTATTCAGATGTTTTCAGATGAAACTGAACTTGGTTTTAATGCAAGTGGTGACTGGTACAAGCGTTATGCCACCGTTGTTGGAACTTCAGATATAGCGGATTATGCTTTAGATGTAGGGCTTTTGTATCTTGAACCAGAATTATATTTTTTGTGGAATCATAAAGGTTTTTCTTTAAAAACTCTTTTTTGCTATGATTTTGAATATGACCTAAAAAATTCTTTAGATGGCGGAAGTGCTGCAAATCGTGGCGATTTTTCTATTCTTCTTGGTTGGAAAAACGATATTGTAAATATTTATGGTTCTGCTGGTGTCATTGTTTCTAATTATATTGGCGATAATAGTGTTATTATTCCGTTTTCGGCTGGTATAGATTTTGGGTTTAATTCATCTCTTTCTTCTAGAAAAATAAAAATCGATTTAAAAGGCGGGCTTGATTCTTACAGGCCTAAAATTATTGATTTTGAAAAGCGTTATGGTTTTACTTCTGCTTCTTATCTTGCACAGGAAACATCGGATTGGTTCGGACTTTGTTCTGTTCTTCTTCCTATTAAAGATAGATTTACATTGAATCTTAACGCCGAATTTAAAAAATCTGCTTTTGAAAACGGTACCGTTATGGCCGATTATGATAAAAAAGCAGATTTAAATAAACTTTTTGGTCAATATGTTTTTATTCAAGAAGAACTTACTCAATTTAATACTAATGCAGATTTTTCTGTTCGGTTGGGATATTTTAATTTTTCTGCCGGATGGAAGGCATTTTGGATAGATAAACCTTCAGATTTTGGAAATCATTTTGCAAGTGCAAGTTTTTCTTTTCAGGAACCAAAATCAAAGTTTGGATTTAAGGGAAGTGCAGGAGTTTCTTTTGATTCAGAAGATGATAATACTCCAAAAGTTGATTTTGAAACGTTTTTCCGTTTGACACCTGCTGTCAGACTTGCCGTTTCATTAGATGATGTTGTAAAATTAATAACAGATGATGAGCGAAAAGTTTGTGGAGATTATATTTCTCGCAGTGGAACAGCATCTGTTTTAGTAAAATTCTTTTTCTAATTTTTTTATAGAGGAGTATATATGTTTGCAGTTCTAAAAGCTGGTGGAATTTTGATGTTGCCAATTATTCTTTGTGGAATTTTTGCAACTTTTATAATAATTGAACGCTGTTATTATTTTTATGTAATAAAAAAACGTGATATAAAACTTATGTTTGATTTAAAAGATTCATTTTTAAAAAAAGATTATGAAATGGTTACAAAGATTTGCGATCAGGCAGATACACCAACATCTCAAGTTATAAAAAAAGCGATTGAATGTAGAACTTGGGCTGAAAACGATTTAAAAGACAGGGTAGAAGCAGAAATGTCGGCTGTGCTTCCGCGTTATGAACATTTTTTAACTCCACTTGGAACAATTGCAAATATTTCTACTCTTCTTGGTCTTTTGGGAACTGTAACAGGTAATATAAAAGCGTTTGGCGTTCTTGGTGCAGGTGGAACTATGGGAGACCCGACTCTTCTTGCCGGTGCAATTGGTGAAGCACTTGTAACAACTGTTGCAGGGCTTGTAGTTTCTATTCCAGCATTGATTTTTTATAATTATTTTGTAAGTCGTGTAAATCGTCGCGTTGCAGAAATGGAACTTAATGTAACCGAAGTTGTAATAAAACTTTCTAAAAATTAAAAAGAGAATCATAATGAAATTAAAAGTAAAGCGAAAATCAATTCAACCAAATGTAGATATGACGCCAATGATTGACGTTGTTTTTCAGTTGATTTTATTTTTTCTTGTTTCAACAACCTTTGCAGTTTTGCCGGGAATATCTTTAAATCTTCCGCAGAGTACAACGGCAGAAAGTTCTTCTAACATGGGGATTACGATTACTTGTGAAAAGAACGGAAAAATGTTTTTTAATGATAAATCAGTTTCTTTTAAAACATTAGGCGAAGAACTTGCTCGTTTTGATACAAAAAAAATTAAAAAAGCAGAATTTCCTATAACTGTAGAAGCTGATGAACTTGTTACAAATGGCACAATCGTAAAGCTTTTTGATGTTATAAGGCAAAATGGTTATGCAGCAATAAATTTACGTACTAAAAGTAAAAAGTAATGAAGATAGTTTCTCAGATAGAAAAAATAATAAATAGAAATTCCTCAGATAAAACGCAGAATCGGGCAATGCACATTGCTTTGTATTTTACAGTGGTTCTGTGGTTTATTCTGTTTATATTGTTTGCAATATCGCCCGGTTCTTATCAAAAGAAAAAATATAAAACTGTACAAATAACACTTGCTCCTGTTCCTGTTGAAGTTAAAAAACCGCAAGAAAAAAAAGTTAATGTTGCAAAATCTGCGGAAAAGAAAATTGTTTCTGAAAAAAAAGAAGCAAAAACAGAAGTAAAAACTGTTCCTAAAAAAGAAGGTTCAACTGTAAAGAAAACGGAAACTGTTCAAAAAAAAGCGAACATAAAATATAAAAAATCAGTTGATGACCTTATGGAAGGTCAAACATCTTCTTCAAAATCAAAAAGTTTTGATTGGGATTCAATGAATTTTGAAGAAAATACAAATGCAACTTCAAAAACTTCAACAGAAGTAAAAAGAAGTTCGGCAAAAACTCTTAATAATAGCGAATCATTAAAAGGTTCTGCAGGCGTTGTTTCAGAAAAAAGTGTAGCAGTTACTTCGGAAACTTCAAAAAATTCTTCTGTACAAAAGGTATCTGGCGAAACACGTGCTGCATTAGGAGATATTGAGCAAACAACTTATTCTCTAATTGCGGCAGAAGGACTTACCACAGAATTAGACGGAATTGCAAAACATTCAAATGGAAAATTCTCGCTAGAAATGGAAGACGGGTCGGCAAGAATCCTTGTTTATCCAAAAGAACCAAGACTTTTAATTTCAAAAGAAAATGCAAAACTTATAGATAGCACTAAGCATGTAAAAATAACACTTAAAATAAACAAGGACGGAACTGTTCCGCTTGCGGGTATTAGTTTTTCTCCTATTTCTGTTTTACCAGGCTCGGTGCGTTCTGAACTTGCTTCGCAGTTACAAACTTGGCGTTTTTCAACTTCGGATACAGACGGACAGGCGACTTTTGATTATACTATTACAAAGGGATAAAATTTGGTTTTATGGAAATTAAGAATCTTGGACAAATTGATGCAATCGCGTTTGATATTGATGGAACAATCTATCCTCAGTGGAAAATTCATTTTATTGCGTTTCTTCATTATTTAAGTCACGCGTTATTTTTTCTTCAATATGGACTTGTGCGTCATGAACTGCACGGTCTTGAGCAGACTCCTGAGTTTTCAAAAATTCAGGCAGAAAAAATGGCAAAAAGACTTCATTGTTCAGTTCAAAAAGCTCAGGAAAAGCTTGATAAAATTGTTTATCACGGGCTTGAAAAATATTTTAAAAGAATTCCATGTTACAAAGACTGCGTTGAAACAATTAGGAAATTTAAGGAAAAAGGATTTAAAATCGCTCTTCTTTCTGATTTTCCTCCTGAACAAAAAGGCGATGTATGGGGAATAAAACCTTATTGCGATGTAATGCTTGGAACAGAAGCTTTAGGAGCATTAAAACCAGATCCTTTTTCGTTTATAAAAATGGCAGAAGCGTTAAACGTTTTGCCAGAAAAAATTCTTTTTGTTGGCAATAGCCGTAAATACGATGTTGCAGGTTCTAAGGCAGCTGGAATGAAAAGTGCATATCTTCTTGCGTGGCGGTATAGAATTTTTAAATTCTTAAAGGTAAAAGAAGCGGATATTACTTTTTCAAACTATCGTCAATTACAGAATTATGTGTTAAACTAAAATACATTTTATAAAAACGTAACTAACATAATGGGTGGGGAATTAGATGCCGGTTATAGTGATTTTTATTGCTGCACTAATAGCAGCAGGTATTTCGTATGCTTTTCGTTTTTTTGATAACGATAGCGATAAAATAAGAAAACTTTCAAAATATGCTGATAAACGTCAAGGGGAGATTGCTTCATTTATCGAAGGTCATATAAAAAAACTTTCGGATAGTACAGCATCGCTTGAAACAAAACAGATGCAGGCGGCAGCGGCTGTAAAAAGATTAGAAAGTCAGATAAATGAATTTGAAACAATCGCTAAAAATTTAAAAGGCGACACAGATGCCGTAAAAAATATTGAATCAAAAATAAATTCTTACGATGAAGTTTTAAAAGAACTTGTTGATATGACTGAAAAAGTTGAAGAAAATCTTCAGCAGGTAAAAAACGAATCTCTGCTTGTTGATAAATTAAACAGTCGTATTGGAAATCAAGAAAAAAATCTTTTGGAACTTGAAAAACGAATTCCTGTAATTTCTTCTGAGTTTGCACAAAAAAATGGTGAACAATTAAAACTGTTAGGAAATAAACTTCTTTCAGAATATGATAATCACGGTGAAAAATTAAAAGATGACATAAAAAAAATCGAAGATAACGCACAAAAAGCACTTTCTTCTTTTCAAAAAGAGATTTCCGGGGTTTACGAAGAAGCAAGTCTTAAGGCTCAAAAATTGGAAGATACTGCATTTGAAATTCTTGAAAAAGAATCGCAGGAAAAAACTTCTGCTTTTAAAGTTAGCATAGATGAAAAAATTGCACAGATTCAGTCTGATTTTAATGCAAAAACAGTTGAACTGCAGAATGGTTTTTCAAATAAAGCAAGTGAGCTTGAAGAACTTTTAAAAACAAAAATTGAAGAAGTTTCAAAACATATTCAGGAACGGTCGGATTCTATTAGCGTTGCAGCGGAATCAAAAACAGTTGAACTTGATAAAAAATACAATGAAATATATGCAAACCTTTCTTTAAAATTCAAACAGAAAACTTCAGAAATGGAAGAAGGCCTTGCCGTAAAAACTGCGGAAATAAAACAAGTTTATGATGAAACAACAAATTCTGTTACCGCAAATATTAAAAAGAATCTTTCTGATTTTGATTTAAAATGTAAAACTGGCGTAGACGAAATTACTGCAAAGTATGATGAAAAAATAAATGTTCTAAGCGAAAAATATGCTAAACAACTTGAAAGCACTGGTGGAAAAAGTGATTCAAGAATTTTGGAATTGCAGCAAAAAATTGCCGCAGCCGAAGAAAAATCAAAAAGTCAAATTGCTTCTCTTTCAGAAAAATATCAGCAGGCGGTTACTTCCATTCGTGAAAAATATGAAAACGCACTTTCTTCCGTTGACGGAAAAAATAATCAGCGTGTACTAGACTTAGAAAAGCAATATGATGACTCTTATGAAACCGTAAACAAAAAAATCATAGATTTAAATTCAACGTATGAAGAAATGATTTCTTCGTTAAAAGAAAAACTTGATTCAGTTCAAAAAGTTTATGATGAAAAAGAAAATAGTGTCAGTAATGAAATTTTGTTAAAAATAAATTCGATTGATACTAATTTTTCTGAGCAGATTTCAACTTTGCGTTCTAAAATGCAGGAGTCAATGACTTCTTATGAAGAACTTGCAAAAAAGGCAGAAGAAAATATTGAATCATACAATTCTACAATTGATAAAAAGATTGAAACAGTTAAAAATCAACTTGCTGAAACACTTACAACCATCAGTAAAAATGTAGACGAATCCGTTCAAAATGCACAGGAAACAGTTCAGCATGTTCAGGAAGAATGTGCAAACGCACTTTCTAAGGCGAATGAAGTTGAACCTGAATTAAACGAAAAGATTTCAATTATTGATGCACAAATTGAAAAGTTTAGGGAACAGTCAAATCAGAAGATTGTGGAATTAAACGGCACATTAAAGGAATCTGGCGAAAAAATCAGCAAAATGTGCGAAAAACAGCAGACAGAAGCACTTCTTGAAGTTGAAAAACAACTTTCTTCTTATAAAAAGGATATTGAATATCGACTTTCTAAACTTGAAGGAATTGGCGGACAAGTTGATGTTCTTGAAGAAAGCCTTAAAAAAGCAATGGAACAAGTTGGAAACAAAACTCAGTTGTCTTTTGATACTTTTGTACAAGGGCAACAAGAAAAACAGGAACAATTTGCAACATCGCTTGGTGAACATAATGAAAAATTAGAAAACGACATTAAAACTCTTGAAAATAAAATTGAAGAACTTAAGAAAACTGCAATTGGAAGTGTTACAGAAAAACTTTCTGGGTTTGAAGAATCTTTTGACCGTGACCTAAAAACTCGTGGAGATAAAATTAACGATGAACTTGCCGCTTGGAAAAATTCTTTTGACGGTAAAATTACTTCGTTTACAACCGATTACGAAAATGAGCGACGCTCGCTTGAATCGGATTACAATAAAAACCTTCAGGAAAAAATTGCGTTTATTCAGTCAAAAAGTGATGAACAGGCAGAACGCTTAAAAGACGATATAAAAAAATCAGAAACAGAAATTTCAGAAAATATTGTAGACATAAAAAATCTTATAAACAATTTTGCTTCTGAAATGCAGGCAAAAGTAAATAAAGTTGACATTGCTTCCGACGAAGCGTTGACCAATGCAATTACTCGTTCTGAAAAAAATCTTGGCGACCAGTTTGAAAAGCTAAAAACTCAAATGTTAGAAGAATTAAAGGCATTTGAAGAAACTGCTGGTGGAAAGCAGGAAATAAGTATTTCTACAATTGATTCTGCACTTGCCGAGTTCAAAACTTGGAAAACTAAACTTAAAACTCAGTTAGATGATTCTAATGTTCTTTTTAAGGGTGAAATTGAAAATCTTAGGGAACAGACTGCACAAAAAGTTGAAGATGCAAAAAATTATGTAGAAAACGAATATCAGGAAATATTCAGCCAGTCAGAAAAGAAAGTGCAAAACCTTGCAGAACTTGCAGATACTTCGCTTGCAGATTTTAATAAAAAAGCAGATTCAATTTCTGTTCAAATTGAAAAAGTTTACACAGACCGCGAAAATCAGGCAGAAGAGTTTATGAAAGAAAAACTTTCAGAGGCAGCCCGAAAAATCCAGGAATTTAATGATAAAGTCTTGGAAATTATTGAAAAAGACAGAACTCATCAGTCAGACCTTGCATTTAGATTACAGAATTATTCAAGCGAAATGCAAACTCAGATGAGCGAGTTGAAAAAAGAACTTGATTCAGTAAGAACGCAGATTTCTGTTTATGAAAAAGCAGAACAAATGAAAAAATCGTTAGATGAAAAAATTGCTTCCCTTACTTCTGATTTTGAAAAACTAGAAAGTTTTAAAGATATTGCTTCTGATTTAACCAAAGAGTATAACCACGTTGTAAGTTTAAAAAATGATGTTGATAAGCAGGTGGAAGTATTTGACGGCCAAAAATCTAAGGTTGATACAATTGCATCACGTTATGAAAAAATGATTTCGCTTAGCGGTCAAATTGATGAAAAAATCCGCAGTTTGAATTCTGTTTTTGATGGTCTTCAGACAATGGAAGTTCAAGTTCGAGACTTTAAAGATACGCTTTCTGTAATTTCTGAACGTTATGATCGCCTTGAGCAAAAAAATATTGTAATTGACAGAGTTCTTAAAGATGTTGATTCTTCGTTTGAAAGTCTTAAAAATCTTGAAGATAGAATAAAAACTTGTTCACGACAGGTTGAAAGTCTGCCGCTCGAAATAAAAGATGTTCAAAATAATGTAGATGAATTATTAAAGAATAGCCCTAAAATTACAGAAGCGGCTGCAAAACTTAATAATCTTGAAGAAATCTTATCTGAAACAGAAAACCGGCTTGAATCTATAAATTCTGCCCGAACAGGTGTTTCAAAAATAGAAGAACGGCTTTTAAAAATGGACAAAGACCTTGACGGTAAATTAAAGTTAGTTCATGACGTTGTTAGTTCCGATGTTAAAAAAAGCAGCGAAACTGACCCAAATTCAAATAAATTAAATTATCCTTCTCCACAGGAAAGGGAACAAATAAAACAACTTGCACGGCAAGGGTGGAAGTTACCGGAAATTGCACGATCGATGAATCGTACACAGGCTGAAATTCAGCTGATTCTTGATCTTCCATCTGATTTTTAGGAATAAATTATGAAAAGAAACAAAGTTATTTCAACGGCTTTTATTTTCTTGTTTTTTGTAGCAAATGTTACTTCACAAACAAAAAGTTCGATTCAGGAAGGTGCAATTTTGCACGCATGGTGCTGGTCTTTTAAAACAATAGAAGAGAATATGGAAAAGATTGCACAAGCGGGATTTTCTGCCGTTCAAACATCCCCTGCAAATACTTGTCTTGTTGGCGATTACGGCGGACTTGAAATCTACAGCGAAGACCTTAATGGAAAATGGTATTACCATTATCAGCCGACAGATTGGAAAATTGGAAATTATCAGTTAGGTACGCGTGAAGATTTTATTTCAATGAATAAAAAAGCCGAAGAATATGGGATTGGTGTAATCGTTGATGTTCTTCCAAATCATACAACACCTAGAATAAAAGAAATTTCAAAAGATTTATTAGACGCAGTTGGCGGTCTTGAAAAGTTGTATCACAAGAATAATGATCACGGAATAAGAAATTATGCAAACCGCCTTGAATGTACAACAGCACAAATGGGCGGACTTCCAGATGTAAATACAGAAAACCCTGATTTTCAAGTCTATTATATGAAATATGTAAATGACCTTATTGATTGCGGTGCGGACGGTTTCCGTTACGATACGGCAAAACATATAGGACTTCCTGATGATCCAAAAGATGCATATTCAAAAGAAAATGATTTCTGGCCGATTTTTTTAGGTAAAAAAGCAGTAAAAGGCGAAAAAATGCATAAAACAAGTGAAGAACTTTTTATTTATGGTGAAGTTCTTCAAGGCGGAAACGCCCGCGAAGCAGATTACGGAAAACTTATGCCGGTAACAGCAAGTGATTACGGTTCTATTTTGCGTTCAGCACTTTTTAATGCAAAGTTTAATGCAAAAGGACTTACTTCATGGCGGCATCCTGCTGCACCAAAAAATATAGTTACCTGGGTAGAAAGTCATGATACCTACGCAAACCATGGCGAATCTGCAAGATTAAGAAATGCTCAGCTTAGAATGGGCTGGGCGTTTATCTGTGCACGAAGCGGTGGAACGCCATTGTTTTTTAGTCGTCCGCAAGGAAAAGAAGCAACTCAGTTTCCGGGCGTTTCAAAAATCGGCGATATTGGAAACGATGAATTTATGAACGCAGAAGTTGTTGCAGTAAATAATTTTCGTAAAGCAATGATTGGCGAAAGCGAAGAACTTTGCAATAACGGAAAAGATATGTCAGTTATTGCCGTAAAAAGAGGGACTAAAGGAATTGTAATTATAAATGCAAATCCTGAAAAAAAAGCAAAGATTTCTATTCCAGTGGCTTTTCCAGACGGCGAATATACGGATAAAGCAAATAATATAAAGTTTTTGGTAAAAGACGGACTTTTAAAAGGAACGATGAAAAAAGAAAGCGTTTGCGTACTTTACTAATAAATTATTTACATAAAAGGCATGTACACCATGCTTCAATTGCATTTCCAGAACCGACGGAATCAAGTTTTTCGCCGGTTTTTGCTTTTACAAAGATTCTGTCTTTTTCAACATTTAAGATATTTGCAATATTTTCAATAACAGCATTTCTATATGGAAGAAATTTTGGTTTTTCAAGTTTTACAACACAATCCAAATTAATTAAAGACCAGCCGCTTTCTGTTATTTTATTCCATACAGTTTTTAAAAGTTTGCCTGAATCTGCGTCTTTCCATTTTGCTTCTTCTGGAGGAAAAAAACTTCCTATATCCCCAAGACCACTTGCACCAAGCAAAGAATCTGTAATTGCGTGTAAAAGTGCGTCCCCATCGGAATGGCCATCTTCGCCTTTTTCAAAAGGAAGAGTAAGCCCGCCAATTATAAGTTTTCTTTCAGGAACAAGCCTGTGTAAATCGTAGCCTAAGCCAGTGCGTAAGTTGTTCATTTTGCTTTTTTCTGCTTTGTTTTCGTAAGAGTAGTCATTCTGATAGGTAATTTTTTTGTTTAGTGGCGAACCTGAAACTATTTTTACTTCACCAGAATATTTTCCATAAATTTCTGTATCATCAGTGTATTCATGACCATCATCTTTTGCTTTTAGATGAGACGTATAAAGTTCTTTTAACTTAAACCCTTGAGGAGTTTGAATAGAAGCCATTAAAGAGCGGTTTAAGTGTTCTGTTATAAAACCGTTTTTATCAATAAGTTTTTGCGTATCGGTTGGCGTAATTGCAGGGGAAGCGGCTCCAAACAAAATCGTATTTTCTAAAGTTTCTTTAATTATTTCTTCTGTTACAAAAGGGCGAGCACCATCGTGGATTAAAACAAAATCCGGTGGAAAAGGTAAAGCAATAAGTGCATTTAACGCATTAAAAACGCTTTCTGTTCTAGTATTTCCGCCTTGTACAAAAAAAAGTTCTGTTTTTTTATTGTTTGCAGAATCAGAAAGTTTTTGTTCCACTTCTTTATCACAAAAAAGAGCATTTTTTGCTTCTTCTTCGCCATTTTTTGGAACAGTTACTAAAAGATAGTCTACATTTATTGCATTAAGAAACTTTTTTACGGATTCAGAAAGAACAGTTCCGTTTTTTAGCGGAAGATATTCTTTTTTTATTGTGCCACCCATTCTTAAAGAACTTCCGGCGGCACAAATTATCACGCTTACTTTAAAATTATTCCTCATCGTCAAAATCTTCATCAGAAGAATCATCAAGGTTATCAGAAGAATCGTCTTCTGAATCGTCATCTTCGTCGTCATCGTCATCATCGTTACGGCGATTTTTTGATGAAGAAACATCATTCATTAAATCGTCATCTTCGTCAAAGAAATCATCAACAATAGATTTTGGCTTTGTAGTAGATCCTGGCGGTTCAAGTTTAAGGTGAATCATAGATTCAACTTCTTTTTCTTCAATACCCATAGCAATTGAAATTTCATCTTCCAAAAGCTTTTTTGCCTGGTCATAAAGTTTTCTTTCAAGAATAGGAAGTTCTTTTACTTTTGAACGGTTGTAAAGACAGCGAACAATGGCTGCAATATCTGCAATAGTTCCCTTTTTTAAAAGATCCATATTCATTTGATAACGCAATTTCCAATCAGAAGTAATCGGTTCAAAATCATCAGAAAGGGAATCTAAGGCTTTTTGAGCTTCTTCTGCATTAACAGTTTTGCGAATACCCAATTCTTCGGCCTTTTCTACTGGAACAAGAACCATCATATCCGAAACGGCAATGTAAATTTTGTAATATTCCATTACTTTGCCACGAAAATTCTTTTCAAAAATCTCTTTAATTTGTCCAACACCCTGGCTTGGATAAACAATTTTTTCATCAATATTAAACTTTGTGCTACTCATACCTACTTATTATATCACAATTTTTATAAATTTCAATTTTTCATCTATTTTTAAGATTTTCTATAAGATTGTACAAAACCGCAGAATATTCTATTATATTGAACTACCTTTTTTAATTTAGTTTTATTTTAGGAAAAAATGAGTAACGAAAACGAAAAATTTGATGATGAAATTGTTAGTCTGGAATCTCAGACAGAAAATCAGGAATCTTTTGAAGATAATTTAAATGGTGAAAACGCAGAAAACGAAGCAGATATTTCTTTTGAAGATTTAGGGCTTGATGAGCCAACTTTATTAGCCGTAGAACGCAAGGGATTTAAAGTTCCTTCCCCAATTCAAGTTCTTGCCATTCCACGCCTTTTATCAGGAGAAGCAAATATTATTGCGCGTGCCAGAACTGGTACTGGAAAAACTGCTGCCTTTGGGCTTCCTATTATTCAAAAACTCCGTGGCACAAAAGGAGTTGTAAAAGCACTTGTTTTGGAGCCTACTCGCGAACTTGCAATTCAAACATGCACAGAACTCCAGTCTTTTACAGAAGGAAAATCGCCACGTTCATGTGTTTTGTATGGTGGTGCTTCTTATTCAACACAGATTCGTGAACTTAAGAAAGGTGTTGAAATTGTTGTTGGAACTCCTGGCCGCATTCAAGACCACATAGAGCGGGGTACTCTTGATATAAGCGAAATTGAGTATTTTATCCTTGACGAAGGCGATGAAATGCTTGATATGGGCTTTATTGATGATATTGAAGAGATTTTCCGCAAAGCAAATCCAAATGCTCGTATTCTTTTGTTCAGTGCAACAATGCCAGCTCCAATTTTAAAGATTGCCGGCGAGTTTATGGGCGATTACGACATTGTAGAAGAAGAAGGCGTTGTTGATGAACCGCTTCTTATAGACCAAAAAGTTTGGTTTGTCCGCGATGGTGATAAACTTGAAGCACTTGTGCGTCTTATTGATTTTGCAGATGATTTTTATGGTATTGTTTTTACGCAGACAAAGCACGATGCAGACACTGTTACGCGTTTCTTAGACGAAAAAGGTTATGAAGTTGCAGTATTACATGGCGATATTCCGCAGGCACAGCGCGAAAAAATAATTTTACGCTTTAAGTCTAAAAAAACTCGCGTTTTGGTTGCAACTGATGTTGCCGCTCGTGGTATTGATATTAAAGATTTAAGTTACGTTGTAAATTATTCATTGCCGTTTGATGGAGCAACTTATGTTCATCGAATTGGACGAACAGGTCGAGCAGGAAAAGAAGGCGTTGCCGTAACTTTTGTTTCGCAGCAGGAAAGACGAAAACTCGGCTTTTTACAGCGTGCCGTACGAAAAGCAAGTAAAGGCGAAATGAATGAAGAAAAGATTCCTTCTGTTGATGAAATCCTTGAAAAAAAGCGTGGAAGAATCTTTGAAGAATTAAAAAAGAAACTTGGTTTTACTTCAGAAGAAGCGGAACTTATTCCAGCTACAGAAGAATTTTTAAAAATGGCAGAAGAACTTTCACAAAAAGCAGATTCAAAACTTGTTTTAGCGTCTGTTCTTTCTGTACTTTATGGCGAAAAATTAAATAAGAATCGTTATGGAAAGATTACCAGTCAGATGAGTCCGTCAGACCAAATGCGGCTCTATATTCAAATTGGTCGCCGTGATGGTTATAATCCACGCTCTGTTGCAGAATATTTTAGTAAAATGCTTGATATTCCAGGAAGACTTGTTGATAGAATCGATATTTCTTCTAATTTTACATTGGTTTCTCTTCCAAAAGATGCGGCAAACCGTGCTCTTGAAATGGCAAAACAAAACCAGAATATTCCGCATATGCACGTGGATGTAAAAAATAACGATTCTGATTTTTCTGATGTTACTTCAAGTCGTGGCGGCCGCAGAGGTCGTGGAGGACGAGGAAGAGGGGAACGTGGTGCTTCTTTTAGACGTAGAGATGGAAGCGGACGCGATAGGGATTCAGGCGATTCAAGACGTTTTGAACGTTCAGAAAAAGGCCGACATTCACGTCCAAATGTTCATACACAAACTGAACGTTCTGTTCGTTCTGGTTCTGCTGGTCTTTATAAACAAAAGAGAAAAGGTAAAGCCGAACGGTTTTAATTAGTCCAAATTTCGAGTTTTTAGCAAACAAATAAAAGCGTAAGCGGCTTTTTTATAAGAGCCGCTTTTTTTATAACATTACGATTTATAATTTTTTAGCCATTCTAAAAGTGGCTCTTTCCAGTTTTTTTCTTTCTTCTGTTTTTCAAGCAAGCTGGAGTACATTGTAAGCATATAGTTTTGTATTTCTAAAATATCAGAAGGAAAAACATCAGGAGAGTCTTCAAAAAGTTTTTCTATAAAATATTTAGTGTCTTCTTTTGTAAAAAAATCTTTATTGTAAGAAGCCGTTAAAATGTAAAACGCTGCTGCAACGCAGTTTATACTATGCTGTTTTACATATAAAACGCTTTCTGTAATTTTTATTGCACCAAAAAACAATTCATTTAATATTTTTTGAATTTCGTAATTTTCAAGATTTGTGCTTTTAAGTGCTTGCCTCATAAAAGCCCACGTTCCTGCAACAAGTGCTACGTGTAAACTTGGAACGCATAAAAGGTGCGGGTCAAATGCATGAATGATAATGAATCTGGGAGTTTTAAAATACGATGGTCGTTCCGTAGTAGAAAGCGTTTTGGAATATATTTCGCCAGCTTTTGTATATAAGTCCTGCACAAAGTTTTCAAAATCAGAAAAGATTTGAATGGCTTGTTCTTTTGGAACGTTTTTAAAAAGCATATCCATTGAACGAGCGATAAACCAGATAAAATCAAGATAAATTTTAACTTTTTTAGGTGTAAACGGAATATGAGCATCTAAATGATGATCAACGTGAACTACTGGAATGTCTGTAATATGCAGTTTTTGTTTTTGCTGTATTATAAAAAAGTTTTTAATTACACTTTTAAAAAGAGGAATCAAATTTTTTTGCAATGGAGATGTAAAAAACATTCTAAAAATAGTATGTGCGGCAGAA
The DNA here is from genome assembly GCA_964482455.1 of uncultured Treponema sp. GTDB lineage: Bacteria > Spirochaetota > Spirochaetia > Treponematales > Treponemataceae > Treponema_D. The sequence goes on from CAYZXM010000003.1 coordinate 34,947, forward strand.
TATTTAGCAAAGGGTTTTGAGGGTGTTTTCATAATTCATTTTCCTGTTTAAGTGTTTCAAGTTTGTTTAATCTTGATTTATCGGGTGTAATGCAAAGATTTTTTTCCTGCGTAGGAAGCACAAGACCTTTTGGCCCGTTTTTTGCTCTTCTTAAGTATTTTACCTGTGTGTAATAAAGGTCTGTTTTTCCCGCGTTTCTTGCTTTTGAATAATAAACTGCAAGGTTTGCCGCATCTAGCATAATGTCTAACGGAATTGTTTTTCCCGGTCTGTATTTTACAAATACATATCCACCAGGAAAATCGCGTACATGAAACCACATATCAGAACCTTTTACGTGATGGCGCAAAAGTTCATCGTTTTCATTTGCATCGCGGCCAACCAAAATGTACCAGCCATTTACAGTGTAATCTAGGCCAGGGTGGCTCTTTTTTTTCTGCTGCTTTGGCGTTGTATTTTTGCGTAAAAGTTGTTCAAGTCGGATAGGATTATTTTCATCGGTCATTTCCTGATACTTTTTCTTTAGTTTTTCAAGTTTTAGTTTTTCAAGTTCAATATCGTTTTTAAGACTTTCTTTTCCAGACTGAGCTTTTTTGTAGTTTTCGTAATAAACGCTGGCATTTTCCTGTGCAGATTTTTTTGAATCGAGTAGAATTCTAACTTGTTTTCCTGTTTCGTAATCTGTACAGTCTAAAAAAGTTTCTTTTCCATTTATAAGATAACTGTACGATAAAATTAAATCTCCATAATGTTTTAACTTTCCTGAAGATTCAAAGTCTTTTTGCTTTTGTTCAAGTTTTTCTAAGGCATTTACAATTCTTGTGTAAGAGGAGTTGTACCATTTTTCTGCCTGAGATAAAAGCGATTCTCTTGAAAGCGTTTCTGCGTATTCTGTATACCAGATGTCAACTTTTTGATTAAACGAAAGGGTAGAGTAGTTCGGATTTTTTTGTGCATAAAGGTCACTGATTTCTTTAAAGTCCCTTACAGGCCATACTTTTTCGTGATTATTAGTTTCTACAGGAATTATAAACTTTTGGCCAGTTATTTCGCCTTTTTTGGGTCTGCGAAACATTGTGTCTAAAATATTATTTTGAGAATCGCACACAATAATGTTTGCTGCATTTGACCATAACCTTATGTAAATTATAAATTTTTCTTCTGCGTGTGCTAAATCTATTTGAACAATTCGCTGCTTATTAATCTGCTTTATGTCTGTAATTTTTGCTCCCCTTATTCTTGATTTTAAGAATTCCATAAAGCGAAGCGGTTTATCGTTTTTTACTATTTTTCTTTTAGTCTCGTTTATTCTGCAGGAATTTTGTGCTGTACATACAAGTAATGTTTTTGCATTTCCGTTTCCGTAAAGATAAAATGCAATTGTGTCGTACCCGCTTTGAATTATATCCTGAATAAAATAGCCGGAAATGTTTAGTTCCTGCAAAATAACATCGATTTCATTACAATTTAATGACATATTTTGATTGTATCAGTTTTTTTTTATTTTTAATACACGCATAGTAACTATCACGGTTAAAATTTAGTCGGATCAGTGTCAAAATTTAGTCGGATCAGTGTCAAAATTTAGGCTATATCAGTGTCAAAATTTAGGCTATATTAGCGTTAAAATTTAGCCTATAGCAAACAAATAAAAGTGGAAGCGACTTTACAATTTGCCACCTGATAGACAAATATATAAAAAAACGCAATAATACTTGTATGATTTCAATTTTTACAAAAACACTAGTGGTCGTTCTCGTTATAAAATCTTAAAAAGATTTACGGATGTCATTGGTGTATGTAAAATTATATGCGAAAGGCTCTCCGTGTGAGGGCTTTTTTTATTTAAGGCAAACGCTTTAGATTTTATTTATAGTTGAGGTATCTATGAAAAAAACTGGTGCACAGATTATCGTAAAACTTCTTGAAATGCATGGAATTAAAACAGTTGCAGGTATTCCCGGCGGTTCAATTCTTCCGTTGTATGACGCTCTTGCAAAAAGTAGCATTCATCATGTTCTTGTGCGCCAGGAACAAGCAGCTGGCTTTATTGCACAAGGAATTGCAAGAACTACAGGTTTACCGGCAGTTTGCATGGCAACTAGCGGACCTGGTGCAATGAATCTTTTAACCAGCATTGCCGATGCACGAAGCGATTCTATCCCGATTATTGCAATTACAGGTCAGGTTAATACAAACCTTATAGGAACCGATGCATTTCAGGAAGCCGATACGTTTGGACTTTCTTTTCCAATAACAAAGCACAGCATAATGATAAAAAATGTTTCCGAACTTTTTACAGCAATTCCAGAAGCATTTAAAATTGCGTTAAATGGGCGACCGGGTCCGGTTTTACTTGATATTCCGCGTAACGTTCAACTTGCAGAATATGAATTTGAAAAATGGCCGGAACTTACTAATCTTTTACAACAAGATGAATCAATAAGATTTCAGACAAAAGAAGATGCTTTAGAAGTTATTTTAAAAGATGCGTCAAAAATGCTTTTAACTGCTAAAAAACCTTGTCTTTATTTAGGCGGCGGCTGTAACACTCCAAAAGCGGCAAAAGCACTAAGAGAGTTTAAAGAAGTTTATCGCTTGCCGGTAGTTTCTTCTCTTATGGGGCTTGGCGTAATACCTTCTTCTGATTCAGACTGGACGGGAATGGTTGGTATGCACGGAAGTTTTGCCGCAAACGTTAGTATGAATGAAAGCGATTTAGTTCTTGCAGTAGGAGTTCGCTTTGATGACAGAGCAACCGGGCTTGTAAGTTCATTTTGTCCGAATGCAAAAATAATTCACATTGATGTTGATGCGGCAGAAATAAACAAAATCCTTCCTAGTACAATAAGTATTGTTTCTAAAGCAGAGTCTGTAATTCCTCTTCTTACTTCAATGATTAAAAAAGAAGATTCCGATTCTTATTGCGAATTTAAGGAAAAACGCAATTCCTGGTGTGAATACATTATAAAAACAAACAAAGAAAACTCTTCGGTTAAGTGTGGTTCGCCTTTAGAAAACGAAAAAAACAAAAACTTTTTGAATAGCGAAAATCCGCGTTCGTTTGTTTCTTCTATACCATCACTTGCAGAAAAAGCCGGCATTAAAAAAACTGACTTGCTTGTTACAACCGATGTTGGTCAGCATCAGATGTTCTGTGCTCAGTATTACCCTGTTCAAGAGCCACGCACATTTTTGACTTCGGGAAGTCTTGGAACAATGGGTTTTGGGCTTCCTGCAGCAATTGGGGCGGCTATTGCAAATCCTACAAAAAGAGTAATCTGCTTTTCTGGCGATGGTTCGATTATGATGAACATACAGGAACTTGCAACTCTTGCAGAAAATAATCTTCCTGTTACTGTAATCGTATTTGAAAATGGAACGCTTGGAATGGTTTACCAGCAGCAAAAGTTCCTTTTTGAAAAGAATTATTCTGCAAGTTGTTTTATGCAAAGTCCTGATTTATTAAAAATTGCGGAAGGTTTTGGTATAGAATCTATTGATGCAGATAAAGATTCTGAATGGTATAAAAAAGCATTTTCGCCTGAGCGTAAGAATAAGCCGTGTTTTGTTCGCGTAAGAATTGACCCGGAAGAAAACGTTTTGCCATTCGTTCCTGGTGGAAAAGCAAATATCGACAGTATTCGCGATTAGTTAGGTTTAATGGGGTGGCTATATGTTTTATAAGACTTTAGACTGGTCTTTTTCTGAAACTATAACGCCCTTTAAAAGACTTTCGCGTTCCTGTTCACGCCATTTAAGTTCTTTTTCAATAATATCTTTTTCGCCTTCTGCTCGTTCATATGCATACATCATTACAAGTGGCTTTAATTTAATCATAGCATCTGCAATTACAGGTTCAAACTGCGTGCCTTTGCCTTCTTCTATAATCTGCATAGTTTTATCAATTGAAAATGCCTTTTTGTAAGGGCGATAACTTAAAAGAGCATCAGTAACGTCTGCAACCGCCATAATTCTTGCACACAACGGAATGTCATAACCTTTTAAATTATTAGGGTAGCCTGTTCCGTCATAGCGTTCGTGGTGGCAATATGCCATTTTTGCTGCAATATTATTAAAATCACCGTTAAAAATCTTTGGCATAGCTTCAATTATTTCAGCACCAATTTGAGGGTGCTTTTTCATCATTTCATATTCTTCTGGAGTGAACTTTCCTGGCTTCATAAGTATATGGTCTGGAATGTAAATCTTTCCTATATCATGAAGGTTTGCTGCCGCAGAAAAAAGTTCAATGTTTTCTTTTGTAAGTTCCTCTGTGTAGTATCCGTCTGACTTTAATTGATTACACAGCATTTTTACATATTCAACTGTATGTTCAACGTGAAAGCCAGTTACAACTTCATGCTTTTTAAGAACGATAGGAACGAACTTCATAAAATCAAGCTGAGTTTTTTCCAGCTGTTCATTTTGTTTTATCGCAGAACGAAGTGTTTTACCGTTACGTTTTGCCATGCTGTAAGCAATCATAAGTACAAATATAAACTCGATTGTAAAACCTGCACCCATGGCAACAAAGCTATGAAAAGCGGAATATCCTTCCGTTAAACCTTCTGTATAACGCGTAAGTGCTTTTCCGTATTGAGAGGCAAGCATTAAAAAGTAAGCTATGATAGTTATTATAAGTGTTGTTCTTGTGCTGTAATAAAGACAACTTAAAAAAACAATAAGACTGTAGGCAATGTAAATGCCTATATGGGCGTGTGTTCCCATAATAGCAAGAAAGGAGGCTGCACCAATAAGACCAAAATATTTCGCCAGATGCTGAATATTTTCGTAAGCTTTAGGATGTTCCAATCTGAATTTCTTACGTCTAAAGCCATAAACAAGGGTTAAGTTTATAACTGAAAACGGAAAAGCAATTAGTTCAAGCTTTATAAGAAAAGCAGATTCTACCCGGAATATTCCTTGCTTTGTAAGAAAGAATAATACTGGTCCTAAAAGATTAATGCATATAAGTATGCTTGTAACAAGTTTGTTTACTTTATAGGTATTATCTTCGAAGAATTCTCTGTTATCAAGCGTCATATCGTGTCTCTGTCCTTCCCCCCCCCACGGGAGTATAGTCATAATAAAAAAAGTAACATTACAATAGCTTTATTTTTAACTATTACAATAGTTCCTTTTTTATCCATTATTAAGGGAATCTTCAGATAAGTTATACTCTAAAACTTATCTGAGGACACCAGCATTATTATAGTGGGAAAACTTTTTTGAATTCCTTTAAGAGTTCTGCAGTTTCAATTGCAGAATCAAAGTTATGAATCTTTCCCATTTCGCTATAGAACTTTATAAGAGGTTCTGTCTGTTCACGGTAAACATCCATTCTGTGAAGAATTGATTCCTGCTTATCATCATCTCTTTGATAGATTTCGCCACCGCATTTATCACATACACCTTCTTTTTTTGGTGGAAGTGTAAGAACATTGTAGTTTGCACCGCAACTTTTACATACACGGCGAGTACTTAGTCTTTTTATAACAAGTTCATCAGCAGCCTGAAAGTTTACAACAGCAACTTCTGGACAGATTTTAACAAACATCTCTGCCTGAGGAATTGTGCGAGGAAAACCGTCTAAAATAAAGCCGTTTTTGCAGTCTTCATTAGAGATTCTATCTTTTACAAGTTCACAAGTAAGATCATCGCTTACTAAAGAACCTGAATCAATTATTGCTTTAACTTTAACGCCAAGTGGGGTTTGATTTTTAATATTTGCTCTAAAAATGTCTCCGGTAGAAATGTGCGGAATCTTATATTCTTCTGCAACTTTTACTGCAAGCGAGCCTTTTCCAGCTCCTGGTGGTCCTAAAAAAATAAAGTTCATTTATATAATCCTATTATAAAAAGTTTAAACGCCCTAACCTTTTAAAAAATTAGCGTAGAGCAATATAAGTTTACAATAATAAACTGAAATTTGCAAAAAATATTTTAAGGAAAGGTTTAATTTTTTTGTAAAATTTCTTCTATTGTGTATACATCATCTACGCCACGCACAAGAATGCCACCCATTCCCATTTCTAGTGGGATTCTTAAATCCATATCAAAACGGTCACCAACAGAAACACATTCTTCTGCTAATGATGCAGTTTCTTTTAAGGCAAGCAAAAAAGGCTCTTCTGCTGGTTTGGATTTTCCAGAAGTGTCTAATCCTATTATTGTTGGAATAAGAGAAGAGATTCCCAATGCTTTTAAAGTTTTTCGTGCAGGAAGAACTGGATTATTTGTAACGCAAATTATTTTATATTTCTTTTTAAGAGATTTTATTGTTTTTATAAGTTTTTCGTCTTTATGCAAAAACTTTTGTGGTTCTAAAAGTTTTTTTCGCATTTCAATGCTTTCTTGAATTGTAACGCCAAAATGTAAAAGTGTATTTCCAAGACTGATTTTTTTTCCATCGTTTTCTTTTGACCAGTTTTTTCTAAATTCGCTTATTTTATTGCGAGCATCCCTTGCGGTAAGCCCCTGTTTTTTTGCCCAAAAGCGAATTTGCGAATCCACTTGTTCAAAGGCGTACAAGGGCGAAGTGTACAATGTTGAATCAATATCAAAAATTATTGTGGTTATTTTTTTAGGAATATTAAAAACTTTAATTTCGTTATTTTCAGGTGTTTTTAAGATTTTTTCTGTTGTAAAAACTGTTTTAAGGGATGCTTCCTGTAAACTTTTAAAAAGACCAAGACCGTATAAAGCTGTTACTGCATTTCCTGTAAGTTCTGCGTCAGGAAAGTTACAAACTTGTAAATTCATTTGAGTGTCATACGCTTTTTTTGTAAGCCATCTTGTGTTTTTTGCCTGTCCACCGGTAACGCTCATTGTCGATGGAAAACAAATCGAGTTTTCTTTACTAAGTTTTTTAAGGCTTAAAATTGCATTTTTTACGGATAAAGAAAGTTCTGATAAAATTCTGTATCCTTCGCTGTTTTTGTCGTCAAGCGAGTAATCGATTATTTCTTTCCATGAAAGTTCTTTTTTTTCAATTGCAGAAATCTCTTTTCTGTAATCGCTTAAAAGGGAGCCTGATTCTGGAATTAAAACAGAAATATTCCATAAACCTTGAATTACAGATGGAAGACACCTGAAGCCTTCTTTAAAAACAGGTTTTTCTGAACAAAGATTTATTCCTTCGCTTGAACCGCATCTGTCGCATAATTTTTTAGGTTGTACAGTTTTTGTTCCAAGTAGGGCAGCAATAAAATCAGGTCCTGTGCAAAAAACTGGAACTTTTGAAAGTCCTGTTTCGTTTGCAAAAGTTTCAGAAACTATTCCTGCTTTGCCTCCTGGAAAAATGAACGGAGGAATCTTTTTTTCTTCAATGTTAAACTTTTTAAGTTCAGAGTTTGTCCAATATGCTTTTTTGAATCGTTCTTCCGGTAGAACGGTAATTGCTTTGTTAGTTATTTTAAAAACAAGAAACTCAGGGCAAGAAAAAATATAATTGGAAGAAGACCAATCATCAGAATACATTTTTTTAAAAGAAAGAAAACGAGGAATGTAAAGCGATGAAGTTTTTGGAATATTTATGCTTTCGCTTGTTTTTTCATTCCATAAAAGTGTGCGGCCATTTTCTGAAACAATAGTTGGTCCGTTTCCAGAAATGCAAATTGCATTAATTTCGTAGTTTTTTAATTCTTTGTATCCTTCTTTAAAAGAAGTAAACCATTCATTTGCTATAAAACTTTTATCTTTACTTAAAAAAAACTTTTGAACAGAACAAAGAACCTCGCCTTTTTGGGAAATAATTCCCATTTTCAGCGAGGTTGTTCCAATGTCCGCACAAAGTATGTTCAATGAATCTGCCATTGGTTTTGCGTTTTTAGGATTGTTTAATTACGCTTTTAGTTATTTTCAGAAGACTCTTCTTCGTTAGAAGAAGACGCTTGAGTTTTTACAATCTTTTCTATTATGTTGCGGTTATCCAAAAGTTCACCAATCGACTGATTGTGATGAATTCGGGTAATAACATTTGCAAAAAGACCAGAAACATCTGTGCTGATATACCATTCTTTTTTAAGAAGTTCTTCGTGGTAAACAGCATTTGTTCCAATTACTCTGTAGAAAAGTCCCTGTTTGTATGCATCATCAAAAAGTTCAATTGCCTTTCCTGTAAAGAATGGAAGACTTATTGCTGCAATAACTTTAGTTGCTCCATTATCTTTTAAGAATGACATAGCCTTTAAAAGAGTTCCGCCAGTTCCAAGCATATCATCTGCAAGGAAAGCAACTTTACCTTTTACATCGCCAAGTAATTTTACACTCTTAATGTTTGTATCTTTTGCATCCTGAGTAACAACAGAATAATCTCTTTCTTTATAAATCATTGCAAGTGGAAGTTTTAAACCAGATGCGTAGAACTTGTTTCTATCGATTGCACCAGTATCTGGGGAAACAACAACAAGGTCTTCTTTTTTACCAGATAAGTCAACGATTTTTCCAAGTTCGCGTATAATTTGATAACTTGCGTGTAAGTTTTCAAGATTAATTGTGCTAAATGCATTAACAATTTCCCGGCTGTGAATATCCAAAGTAATAATGCGAGAAACGCCAAGCATTTCGTAAACGTGACCAAGCATTGCAGCTGCAAGACCTTCACGTCCTTTCTTTTTGTGCTGTCGGCTATATGGATAAACTGGTACAACTAAAGTAATTTTAGAGGCTCCAGCCTGACGTACAGAATCGATTGTGTTCAAAAGACACATTAAATGATCGTTTACCGAAAGCGAAAGTTTGTTCTTACCATTATTAAGGCTTAACTGTTCATGATTTTCAACATCTTGAAAAATAAAAACATCTTTTCCGCGAATCGACTCGTTAATTTCTGTCTTGAATTCACCATTTGCAAAATACGTAAAAGTTGTATTAACCTTAAAATACGGTGCACGATACTTGTCAATAGCCCCTCGGATAACTAAATCAGAAGTTTCCAGGTCATTGTCAAGATTAATCTTGTTGATAAGTTCACTCTTATCAAGATTATATCGTTTTGAAATGGCATCGTTTTTAAGTGTAAAACGGTGTTTGTACATGTGTTTTAAGTGTGTGATTACAGCATCTGCAAAGGCTTCTCCGCCAGGGCATGCAATAATCGCAAGATCAGTTGGTTCTGAATACGGCATACTTCAAACCTCTTTATTTTGTGGAAGTAAATTGATACTATCACTTTTTTTTACTGTTTTCAATGCAAAAGCATTTTCTTTGATTCTTTGGTTATATTTATTTTATAAAGATATATGTTGTATATGCAGCATATATTAAAACCATTAAAGCACCGCTTACTCTTCCAAGTATAAGGCGAGGTTTTGCCATAAGCCATACAATTAAAGAACTTACCATAAGAATTATAATATCGCTAAAGATTGCACTTTCTACTTTCATAGGATTTAGTACGGCAGCAACACCTAAAATTAAAAGAATATTAAAGATGTTTGAACCTACGATGTTTCCCATTGCAATATCATTTTGTCCTTTTTTTGCTGCAATTAACGAAGTTATAAGTTCAGGAAGGCTTGTTCCAAATGCAACGATTGTAAGACCGATAAGTCGGTCGCTCATTCCTGCGGCTTGAGCAATGTATGTTGCACTTTTTATAGTCATTTGACCGCCAAGAATAATTCCTGCAAGTCCTACAACAAGAAGGATGATGCACTTCCAAACAGGAAGATTCTTTGTTCCTTCTTCTGTGTTATTATTTTCGTTAGAATCAGAACTTTTTCCATTTTTTAATGAATAATCGATAATTATGTACATATAAATGGCAAAAAGAAGAAGCATAATTATTCCATCAGCTCTGGAAATAAGATTAACACTTGCTTTTTCAAAGTAAATATCTGCCGAAAGAAAGAAAAGTACCAATGCACAGATTATTGAAAAAGGTAAATCCCTGGAAATAAGTGATTTTTCAATCTTAACAGGGATAATAAGAGCAGTAAGACCTGCAATCAGCATTAGATTTACAATATTTGAGCCAACAACGTTTCCTATAGCAATTCCATCGATTCCTTTTATTGCGGAAGTAACACTTACTGCAAGCTCAGGAAGGCTTGTTCCCCAGGAAACAATAGTTAGTCCGATTACAATAGCTGGAATGTGCAATGCTTTTGCAATTGAAGATGCTCCATCAACAAAAAAATCCGCTCCTTTTAAAAGAAAAACGAATCCAACCAATAAAATTAAAATTTCAAGAAAAATCATTCGTAAAGTGTAACATTTTACGCATTTATAGAAAAGAGAACACCAGCATCCATTTTTATCCCAGAGATTCCGTTTGGTATAGTTTCCGATGCTTTTATGGCCTGCTTTATTTGAGTTTGATAATTATCAATAAGACTATCGATTTGTTCAGGTGTAGCATTTTTTGCAGCAGATGGAATTTTACCCGATTTAATAGAAGAAAGATGATCGATTAATGTATTTAAAATCTGAATTTTAGATATTGAAACGCCATGCTGACCGTTTTTTGCAACAAAACCCGAAACGTGATCAAAGTGGGAATACATAACGGTAGAACGACTTACAGGAACGTAAAGTTTTCCACTAGAAGAGGCAACATTTGTGTATGCCGAACTGATTGAAACTGACATTTTTGCCTCCTTTTTAAGCGTTTACATTTAAAATATCGGAGGTACAAAAAAAAAGTTAATAAGATTTTATATTTAGAGCCTTAATTTTTTTAGATCAGTGTATCGTTCTTCTAAGGATTGAACGGTTTTTCCTTCTTCTGCCTGAATTGATTCTGTAAGGTATGGAAGGATTACCTTTGATTTTATTTTTAACCATGAAGTCGGCTTTTTATCTGGAACGGAAAAAGTTCCTGCCTGCGGAATATTTGTTATCATTTTTGGGTAGTAAACTGGTAGAATATGTTCGTTTACATTTTTAAGCGAAGAAAAACCACCAGCAATACCAAATTGTGTAATATCAAGATTTGTTTTTAGTTTTCGTTCTATAAGAGTATGCTGCGTTTCTGATGTAAAAAACCAAGAAATAAAATCTACGGCAAGTAACATCTTTTTTGTATTTTTAGATATTCCCATGTAGACTATTGAATCTTCAACTGGAATAAGATTGTTGTAATTTAACCAGCGGAAATCAAGTTTTTCAAGTTGAGTGCTGCTCATAGAAAAAAGTTTGTCAGAAGTTACATACGAAAAAAGAGTTCTTCCTGATGTAACTTGTTTATCTGGCGTTTCAGAAAGATATTTATATACAAAATCGCTTTCTGTTTGAATGGAAGTATTTTCCTGTGTTATCCAGTCTTTAAGGTTTTTAATAGAAGAATCCAGTGCTTCTTTATTCCATGTAAAAGAATCTTTTTTGTCTTCTTTAAAGTTTGAACCATAAAGGCGTGTTGCCGTGTAAATAAAATCTGCATTTGACTGCACGGCAAAACCAAGAGAAGTATATTTATCTTTTTTGTTTTTTTTGTTGAACTTTGAACCAGATTCCTTAAGTTCATCTAAGGAAATTGTGTAGTTATTCGTTACAAGATTTTCATTTTTTACAGAAAAAATCATTGCAGGAATATTAAAACTTACTGGTAAAAGATACTGGTCATGCCCTTTTGTTCCAGATTGTAGAAGTGCTTTATAAAAATCCGATGAACTAAGGTATTTTCTGTTAAATAAAAAATTTAATGGTGCAAAGTTTTTTTGCATTCTGCTGTTCTTTAAGAAAGTTCCAGCGATGATGTCGGGTTTTACTTCTGAAGAAGAAGGGGGAAGTGCTTTTGCAAGTTCTTCTTTATAGACTAGAACTGCTTTTTGTTTGTGTGTTCGGTTGTAAACTTCTATAAACGGTGCAAACTCACTGTTATCCGTCCAAATTACAAGGCGTTTTTCAGTTTTTTTAGTGCAACCTGTAAGAAAAAACAATAAAGAAAACACAAATGTAAAAAGCAGAAAGATATGTGTCTTTCTGCTTTTTCTGCAGGAAATTGCAGTATTAACCACGCTTTAATTCCTCAGCAGTATTGTAGATTTCTGTGTAAACCTTTTCTATAAGGTCTTTTTCTATGCTACTGAATGCAACGCGAAGTGTATTCTTATCAATAGAAATTGTGCCTATTCCTTTTTCATTTAAAAGTTTTACTCGTAATTCTTCGGCGTCAATACCGATTGTTCTAAAACTCATAAAGTAGCCGGAATTAAACGGCAATGCTTCTATAGCGTTTGATGTGTGTGTGTCAACAAACTTTCGCACAATGTCGTAACGTTCGTTAAGAATTTTCTTGAATGCAAGTTTTTCGTTTTCGTTTTGTGGGTCTTGAAAAGACTTTAATACAAGATTCTGTGAAGGAGTTGCAGCACAGGAAACAGAAGAACGGATTACACCCATAAGTTTTTTTACAAGTGCATCATATTGTGCGTCTGTAAAGTTTTTGCATCCAAATGTAAGAAAACCGCATCTTAAGCCCCATGCAAAATCTTCTTTTGTAGGACCATCTGCTTTTACGGCAAGAATATTTTCGTGAAGGTCTGCAATGTGAGCAAAAAGACTTTCAGGTTCAATATCTTTTTCGTAATTAAGACCAAAATATGCATCATCGCTTATAACAAGAACTTTTGCACCGGTTTCGGCAGTTTCTTTTAATATTCTGCAGAGTTCTTTTACTTCTGCACTTGTCGGACTGTATCCTGATGGATTTTGTGGGAAATTCAAGATAAGACGAACAGAACCATATTTTTTTGCTTCGTTTTTAACTGCTTCTTCAAGAGCAGGAATGTTGAACTTTCCATCTTTGAACATTTCAAACTGATGAAATTCTGCTCCTCTTCGTGTTTCTGCAATAAGAACGTAGTTATCCCAACTAGGATTTGGAGCAAGCATCGGTTTTTCTGAATCAACAAAAAGATCCATTATATAAGAAAGACCTGCTGTAAGACCTGGAACAACTACAGGTAAAGATGTTTTTTTATTCTTTAAAGAAGGATTTTTTTGAATCTGTTTTGCTTTCCATGCTTCGCGTATTGCTGGAAGACCTGCTGTTGGTGCATACGCTACAAGTTCAGAAGAAGTCATTTCTGGTGCCCATTTATGAATGGAAGGAAGTATAGCTGGTTTTCCGTTTATTACGGTTGTACCAATTGTTCCGTTTGCAAAAGAAGCCTTTTGTTTTGCTTCTCCACCTTGAGCAATAATTCCTTTTGGAAAGTACATTCTTTTTCCAATATCAGAAAACAAAGTTTCTGCCGACGTGTTTTTTAATAAATCGTTTAATTCTTGTGCTAATGGATTCAACATGATAAATTAATTATAATGACTTTATAAAATAATGTAAATTAAAACTGCATAAATATACAGTTTTGGGTATTAAAATGGAAAAAAATAGCATAAATTTAACTGAATTAGAAGATTGTAAAAAACTTGTAGAAAAATGTCGTGAAGAAGCAAAAAAAAGGCTTATCGGGCAGGAATATCTTATAGATGGGATTCTTACTGCTTTTGTTGCAGGCGGTCATGTTCTTTTGGAAGGCGGCCCAGGTCTTGCAAAAACTCTTGCGGTAAAAACATTTGCACAAATAAGCGGTCTTGATTTTAAGCGTATTCAATTTACGCCTGATCTTCTTCCTGCCGATGTTACAGGAACTCTTATTTACGAACAGGGAAAAGGAAACTTTATTGTGCGAAAAGGACCTGTTTTTGCAAATATCGTTCTTGCAGATGAAATTAACCGTGCACCTGCAAAAGTTCAGTCTGCTATGCTTGAAGCAATGGAAGAAAAACAAGTTACAATCGGGGATCAAAGTTATAAACTTCCTGAACCATTTTTTGTACTTGCAACACAAAACCCTATTGAACAGGAAGGAACTTATAATCTTCCGGAAGCAGAACTTGACCGTTTTCTTATAAAATTAAATATAGATTATCCTTCGGCAAAAGATGAAATTGAAATTGTAAAAACTCAAGGAAAGGCACATTTAGTTCCTGTAAATCAAGTTATTACAGAAAAAGATCTTTTAAAGTTCCGCGAATTAACTTCAGAAATTGCATGCGATGATAAAATTGTAGAATATATTGTTCAGCTTATATGCGTAACTCGTCCAAGTCAAAGTAAAAAAACAGAGCATGATATTACCCGTTATATTACTTTCGGGGCCTCTCCTCGTGCTGGAATTGCACTTTTACAATGTGCAAAGGCAAATGCACTTTTAGAAGGACGTTCGTTTGTTCTTCCTGATGATGTAAAAAAAGTTGCACCGATGGTTTTGCGTCATCGTCTTGTTCTTTCTTATGAAGCCGCTGCGGATAGTATTTCTGTTGATGATATAATTGAAAAAATTCTGGATTTTGTTCCAGTTCCATAAAATAACTTTTTATTTTTTTTGTGTGGTGGAATATATTATGGAACATTTCTTGTCCAGCAGTCGAGAAACGCTTTCTAAAAAGGCGTCTTATCTTAGAGTTATGGCCAGAAAACTTTCTGAAACAATGAAAAGCGGCGGTTTTAAGTCGCTTTACAGAGGGCAGGGAGTAGAATTTTCGGGTGTTCGCGAATATCTTACTACTGATGACGTTCGTTCAATAGATTGGAATGTTACGGCACGTATGTCAAAGCCATATGTAAAAATGTTTGAAGAAGATCAGGAATTAAAGATATTTTTAATTGTAGACCGTTCCTCTTCAATGTTTTTAGGCTCAAAAGGAAAAGTAAAATACGAAGTAGCTGCAGAAACAGCAGCACTTTTAACTCTTGCCGGCGAATTAAACGAAAGTCCTGTTGGTGCCGTCTTTTTTGATGGAAAAATACATTTTTCATGCACGCCAGAAGCTGGGCGGGAACGTTCTATGCTTTTGCTTACAAAACTTGACGAATTTGCAGAAAGCGAAAATGGTTCTGTTTTAGGAAATGCAATTTCTGGGGCTGTAAAAATATTAAAACAGCGTTCTCTTGTGTTTGTAATTTCTGATTTTAGAAGTGCCGGTTGGGAAGATTCTTTTAAACTTTTGTGCCGAAAAAACGATGTTACTGCACTTCGCATTTCCGATTCAACGGATTGGGAATTACCGGACTCTGGTTCTTTTTATTTTTCTGATAAAGAAACAAATTTTCATACTCTTCTTCCAACTGAATCTGAAAAGTTTAAGGCTAGCTGGCGAGATTCTTTCCGTAGAAAAACTGCAAAGTTAGAAAATTTCTGTATGCGTCACGGTGCAGGTTTTGTTTCAATTTCTACAGAAGAAGATGTGCTTCGCGTTCTTATGAATTATTTTCTTTCTAGAACTTCCAGAAAAAAAACTTGGGGAGGAAGATAATTTTGACCATTCTTAAAAGATTTTTATTATTGCTAGTTATTCTTTTTCCATTAAATGTTTTTGCACAAACAGAAACATCGCAAATTGTTTTACCAAAGCGAGTTTATGTTGGCGACACCGCTGAACTTCGTTTTACTTTTCATTCAAATGTAGATTTTTTTCCTGGTGAAGACAGTCTTTTAGAAAAAACATTGGACTTTTCGCGTTTTCCATTTAACGTTGATAACCAGGATTTTACGCTTAAAAGTGCAATTATCCAAAAAAACGGACGATTGTACACAGTCGTGTTTACTTTTTCTGCGTGGAAAACTGGCCCTCTTACTTTTCCTGAATTTGATTTACTTTATGTAGTTTTTGGCACAAAGAATTCTGTTCCATTCTTAATAAAAATGCTTCCGATAGAGATTTCTTCAATAATTCCAAAAGGCGAAGATGTTTCTATGCGAGGTATGCAGGGACCGCTTCTTTTTCCGGGAACGATTTATGTTATATATGGTGTAATCCTTCTTTTTGTGCTTATTTTAATTTTAGTTGTAAATCTTGTTATAAAACGACAGGAGATTTCTTCAAAAATAAAAGAAAGAAGAGTGATTCGCCTTTATGCAAAAAATGCAAGAAGTGCAATGCGACAGCTTAAAAAGCTTGAAAAAAACTCTGTGCGAATAAATGACATTGCGTTTTGTTTGGCACTTCAGCAGATATTCAGGCATTATCTTTCTGTACGCTTTGGCTTAAACTTTACTTCTATTTCTACTTCGCAGATTTTTACTGCTTTTGAAAACCTTTATGACGGCTCTTTAAGCGATTTTCTTAGGGAAACAGTTTGGTCCGTGCAAAATATTTTTAAACGTGCAGATTATATTCGCTTTGCCCATGATTCTTCTGATTCAAAAAGAAAACCGGAAGAACTTTATTCTGCTTCTTTAAAAGAAGATGAAAGGGAAAACTTAATAAAAACTTCACGAACAATAATTAAAGCATTTGAAACAGGAGGCGAAGATGCCTGATTTTCAAAATCCTGCGGCTTTTTTGCTGCTTCTTCTTATTCCGCTTTTTTTTATCTTTAGAAAGATTGGCGTGTTTTCAAAACCTTCTTTTTTTGTAACAGTTTCTGATTGGCAAGGTAAATCATTTTCTTGGCACAGCACTGTAAGAAAACTTTTTTCAATCTTTTATAAAGTTTTGTTTTTTTTAGGTTTTCTGCTTGTAGTTATTGCTTTGTCTTGCCCGATTTTTTACAGACAGGAAAGAGTTTATTCTTCACGCGGAACGGATGTTGTTTTTGTTCTTGATGTTAGTCCTAGTATGGCAGCAAAAGATTTAGGAAACGTTACCCGCCTTGAAACTGCAAAAAATGCAATAAAAAAACTTGTAGAAGCAAACCCGGGTGCTACATTCGGGCTTGTTGCAATGGGCGAAGAGTCTGCGGTTACAGTTCCACCTACAATTGACCGTAATTTTTTTATAGAACGACTTTCTTCTTTGGAAACAGGCCAGCTTGGTAATGGAACTGCTTTGGGAACAGGCGTTGCAACTGCGGTTTTTCATTTATCTTCATCTGTTGCACCTAAAAAATGCATTGTTCTTTTAACCGATGGCGAAAATAATTCAGGTTTAATTCACCCTGAAACTGCGGCAGAACTTTCAAAGCAAAATGATATTGTGCTTTACGTTATGGGGCTTGGAACAAAAGGTTCTGTTCCGCTTGAATATGTTGACCCGGTTACCGGCAAAAATTATACAGGATATTTAAATTCTTCGTATGATGAAGAACTTCTTAAAAAACTTTCCATTACAGGTGGCGGACGTTTTTTTGAAGTAACATCTTTTAATGATTTTAATCTTGCACTTAATATGATTATAAACAATCAGAATGTAGTACAAACATATCATTCAAAAACTGTAAGTTGTGATTATTATGACAGGCTTGTTCTTGCTGCTGGAATCCTTTTTATTCTTTCGTGGATTATAAAAAGAATATTTTTAAAAGAAGTTTTATAACAAGGAGGAAAATTAATGGATTTTAACTGTCTGCGTCCTTACGCCTTATATGGACTTATTCTTCTTATTCCAGCACTTATTATTACAATTATTCAACTTAAGAAAGTTTTTAAGAATTTAAGATTTTTTACGGTAAAAAATAAGTCAGCATCTTTAAGTTATAGAATGAAAAACTATCCTATAACATTTGTTTTTCGCACAATTTGTCTTTCTTTTGCATGGATAATGTTAGTTCTTGCATTTGCCGGGTTTTCATGGGGAACGTATCTTGTGCCGGTTCAGACTTCAGGTTCTGCCGTTTCGCTTGTTTTTGACATTTCGTACAGTATGAATGCAGATGACGCAACTTCGGGGCTTACTCGCCTTGAAGCATCTAAAAAATACGCAAAACTTTTACTTTCTCATATTCCAGATTCTAAAGTTTCTGTAGTTCTTGCAAAGGGCGACGGCGTTACCGTTTTACCATTAACAGAAGACAGGGCAAGCGTAGAAACTTTAATAGACACGCTTTCGCCCGCGTTTATGAGTTCAATCGGAACTAGTTTGGGAAAGGGTGTTCGCTGTGCACAAAAATCTTTTTCTTCTAATTTTTCATTTAAAAATTCTATATGGGTTTTTACAGATGGCGAAGAAACAGATAATCTGCTTGAAAACTCGCTTTCTCTTTGCTTAAAAGAAGGCATTTCCGTGCATCTTATTGGTTTTGGAACAGAACGCGAAACAAAAGTTCTTGCAGGCGACGGAAAAACTTATATTTTAACAGCCTTGCGTTCTGAACAAATGAAAAAAATCTGCTCTTCTGTTATGAAAAACAATCCAGCAGAAAAAGTTTCTGATGTTTGTGTTTCTTATGTAGATTCAACAGAGCCTGGTTCTGCGTTATTGCTTTTAAATGGTATAGAAAACAATAAAACTAAAACATCAGATTTTACACAAAACGAAGATACTGAAAATACTGGCGTAACTTATGAAGTTAAGCCAATTCAACGCTATTCTTTGTTTTTAGCATTAGCACTTTTATTTTTTGTTTTAGGCTGCCTAATAACAGAAGTTGATTCAGAAGGAATATCTAAAAAACTAAAGAAATCTGCAGTGCTAATTGTTATTTGTATGATTTTTACATCTTGCAAAGCAGAAAATTCAATTTACGGCTCTAAAAATATTTTGGAAGGTTCGTGGTTCTGGTACCAAAAACGATATAACGATTCCGTTGCAAAGTTTTTGCAGACTTTTTATGACGCAAACGAAAATGGAAACGTTCTTTTAGAGCAGTACGCTCTTTATAATCTTGCTACAACATATCTTTCCGAAAATGAAAACGAAGTTGCACTTGAACGATACGGACAGTTAAAAGACGTTGAAGATAAAAAAATAAAGTATGCATCTTTTTTTAATCAGGGATTAATTGCTCACCGGCTTGGAAATTACAATCTTGCAGCAGAGTGCTTTAAAAATGCCTTAAAGATTGACGGTTCTAAAATTGAAGCAAAGATAAATCTTGAACTTTCACTTAAGAATATTGAAAAAGAAATAAAATCAAAAGAAAATATGCTGAATCAGGTTTCAGAATCAAAAAGTTCTTCTACAATGGAAGAATCAATTTTTGAGCGAATTCGGGAGTACGATAAAAAACAATGGAAAAACAGCGAATTAACAGAAAAAAATACATCTTCTCAAGATTACTAATATCTTTGTTTGCTATTACTTTTGTAATGCAAAGTGAAAAGGTTTTTTCACAGCAAAGACTTACATATAAAATGATTCAAAATCTTACGGTTATGCCTGTAAATCAAACGAATTTCAGTTCTACAGACTGTGCATTTGAATTAAAGATTCCTTATGTAAAATCGGATTCCGTTCAGGCACAGATTCCTGAACTTCCTAACGGCGTAAACTTTGTGTCTTTGCGCCGTTCAGAATATTCGGATGAAAACAAAGAAAGCGGAACAAAAATTGAATTGTGGCTGAACTTTGCAGACGCAAAAACATATCGGTTGCGCTCTTTAAAAGTTTATATTAATTCCCGACTTCATTACATTCAGTTTGAACCAGTCGTTATTCTTGAAAACCCACGTAATATTATGCCTCGCCTTGTAGTTGCATTTGAAAACGGTCAGGAACTTATAAGTGAACGGCGCGGAAACGTAGCAGACGAAGCAAAATTTACTGCAACTGCGGGCGTTCCGCTTAATTTTACAGTTTATCTTCAATACGGAGTTCAAATAATTTCGTATGAATGGACAGTACCAAAGAATGCACTTGTAAAAGAAACCGCCCGTTACGAAATTACAAAAGGAACTTTAAGAAGTTCTGAGTTTAGCGAAGAAAAAGTGCCGGTTGCAACTTTTGAATGGGAACCGCTTTATCCAGGAAAACTTCCACTGCACGATTTAAAAATAATTGCAACTTCATATAACGGAACACGCGTAACGTTAAATCTTCCGGAAACATTAATTCCAGTACAGGAAGGTTTTGTTAAAAAGAATAACTTACAAACAGCAGACGAAGCATATTTTGGCTATGCTTTTACAAAAAACTCCGTAAAAAAATCACCGTTAGTGCATGAAGCAAACATTACAAGCGAAGACTGCGTAAAACTTGCACAATTAAGAACAGAAGAAAGACATTCATTCCCATTTTTTAAAAAGTACAACGAGCGAAAAACGTTTGAAATTCAGCATGGAGTTACAGATGGCAGCACTGAACCTACATATTTTACGTTATGGTGCTTTCTTACTGTCTTTGCTATTTTTGTAATTTTAGCAGTCGTTTCTTTAATTTTGCATAAGATTTCGCATGCAATTTTCTTTACAGTAATTATGCTGTTTTTCTTTGCAGGAACAATAATTTCTACAGTATTAATTTTACGACCTTATGCAATCTTTTCTGGTGGAAGTATAAGTTCCGTTCCAGAAGAAAGTGTTTCTGCAATATCATCTATAAAAATAGAAACAGGAAAACGAGTTCTTGTTGAACAAAAAGCAGGAAATTGGGTATTTATCCGTTATGGTTCATCTGGTGGCTGGGTAAACGCAGAAAGAATAATTTTTATTGATAAAAAATAAAGATTTAGAGTGAGTTTTGGAGTTAATATGGATTTTGCAGATATTTTAAATCAATGGGAAAGCATTCAAAAAGAATCTTCTAAAAAGCAAAAACTTTCGGGTCATAATACCGTTTCGCATAAAAAAGCAAATGCACCAACAGCACAGGAAAAAGAAGCACTTGCGTTAAAAAATGAATTAAAAAAAGGTTACGATGTAGAAAAAGAACGCAACAACAAAATAAATCCAATGGAATTATGGCTTCGCCGTTATGGAACGGTAGATAAAGACGCTCTTTACGAAAAAGAAGCAGCAAAAAATAAATATCAAAGTCGCGAAGCCATTAAAGAATTAAAAGCACAGGCACGCTTAGATCTTCACGGACTTACGCAGGAAGAAGCGTGGGCATCATTAAATTCTTTTATTACAGACTGCGAATATAAAGGAATAAAAAAAGTATTAATTGTACACGGAAAGGGCTTACACACACACGGAAGCGACCCTGTTCTTGGCGAATTAGTAAGAAGATTTATAGAGCAGGATAAACGCTTAGGCACTTCAGGACACCCTGATTCTAGTGGCGGCGGAAAGGGAGCAACCTGGGTAATCCTAAAAAATAATCTTTTAAAAAACTTGTAACTAACCGTTTTTTTTATTATTTTTTAAATATAAAACTTAAGAGGATAGCGTGAACGATTACTATTCAATTTTGGGCGTTTCAAAAAATGCAACTTCAGAAGAAATAAAAAAAGCATATAGAAATCTTGCTTTTAAATACCACCCGGACAGAAATCCGAATAATAAGGATGCAGAAGAAAAATTTAAAAAGATTTCAGAAGCATATAATATTCTTGGGGACGAAAAGAAACGCTCAGAATATGATAGATACGGAAGCTCTTCATCTAATTCTTCTTACGGATATTCAAACGGATATAATCAAAATTATCAAAACTCATATCAAAACTACTACAGACAGACATATTCAGACCCGTTTACTTCTGAAGATTCATTCTGGCAGTGGTTTAACGGCACTTCTTACGAAAACTCAAACAGAAATACAAACAGCAATAATGGCTTTTATTATTACAAAAAGCAGAAAGAAAATTATACAAAAAAAGAATTATGGTACGAGTTTGTAAAGAAAATAGGACAAATATTTATAGGCTTGTTCTTAGTAAGATTTTCATGGCTTATAATTCCATTTGGTCCTATTTTGTGCTTAGGTTTGATTATAACAGGATTTACCGGAGCATTTAATGCACTCCGGTTGATATTTAAAACTAACGCTGACGGAAAATAATTCGACCTTTATCAAGATCATAAGGTGAGAGTTCAACTTTTACGCTATCGCCAGGAACGATTCTGATATAGTGCTTGCGCATTTTTCCTGAAAGATGTGCCATAATCATATGACCATTCTGTAATTCAACACGGAACATTGTATTTGGCAATGCTTCTTTAACAATTCCCTCAACTTCAATAGCTTCTTCTTTAGCCACGATTCCTCCAAAAAAAGTAAAATTTTCGATAAAAAAAAATCGAAAAAGTTTTGCGTTTTTAGTTTTTTATACTATATTATTATGTATTAAAATAAAATGACTTGTCAACAATAGCAAAATTACAATTTTCTTTGTTGAGCTCGGGAGAATAGAAGATGGATGAAAATTTTATTGCCAAAGCAAAAGAAAGTCTTTTGGCACAGCGTGCAACAATTTTATCGGCACTGGAAGCCCAGTCAAGCGATTTAAAAAATCTTGTAAAACCGATTGAATCTGGTGATGAAGTTGATATTGCCTCTGATGCAGTTGATAGAACTTTGCTTAATTCTTTAAGTACACAGGATTCAAATCGCCTTAAGCTTATAGATAATGCACTTGAACGCATTCGTACAGGAAAGTACGGAATCTGTCTTGGCTGCGGAAAACAAATTCCAGAAGCAAGACTTGAAGCAATTCCATATGCATTTATGTGCGTAAGCTGTGCAAGTACAGCAGAACGCAGAAACCGCTAGTATATTGTTTTTACTGTTATGACCGCAAAGTATTAAATCTTTTGAAACTTTACCTTGCGGTCAAAATCTATGTAGGCCAGCTCTTTGTAGCCGGCCTTTTTTACTGCCATAAGAGCTTTATCAAAGGCAAAATCAAGGTTTTCTTTTGTGTGCGAATCTGAACTTAATGTTAAAGGCACGTTCAAATCGTTTAAAAGTGAAAGAAACTCATCCGAAGGGTAAACGCCCTGCATATAACCACGCGAAATAGCACCAGTATTTACTTCTACAATAACACCGGCCTTTTTAATTCTTTGTGCAGTCGCTTTAATTTCTTTTCTGTACCAGCTTTCGTTTTCGTTGAACATTTTAAGAGTGTCATTGTTTTTTCTAATAAGATCAGGGTGACCAATAATCGAAAAGTTTCCTTTTAAAAGCATTTCTCGTTCAAGGTAAAAATATTCACAGGTAACCTTTTTGTAGTTTCCATTGTAAAGCGTTTGAACTTTTTCTTTTAGGCGTTGTGCATTGTAATCTACGCAAAGACGCCCTTTTTCACAAAATACATAATGCACAGAACCAATTAAAAAATCAGGATTAAGATTCTTGTACCTAGTAAAATCAGGAATCGTAACAAGCGGAATATAATCTACTTCAAAACCTAAAAGTATTTTAAGTTTTCCTTCAAATTGCTTTTTTGTTTCGTTTACGGCGTTTACATAATTTTCAAAATCTGACGGGGCAATGTGCCAGCTTCCTGCAAACGGATACATACTGTGGCTTGAAAACCCTAGAATATCAAAACCCTTTTTAACTGCTTCTTCTGCAATTTCTTGTGGTGTTCCCTTTCCGTCGCAATAAACTGTGTGAGTGTGATAGTTTGTTTTTATCATTTGTGTTCCCATTCTTTTATCTTTAATGAAAATAAACTGTAAGTTTTTTCAAATTCAATAATACTTTGCTGCACAAGTTCAGCGTTTTTATTTATAGCCGCCTGATTCATTCTTGCAGAAATATTTGCAAGTTTATTTGCAGAAATAGCCGCCGAACTACCTTTTAACGTGTGGGCAATGCGGTGCAGTTCCTTAAAATCTTTTTTAGCAAAGCATTTTTTTAAGTCGATTATAAAATTATTAGTTTGAAAAATGTAGTCAAGGATAATCTGTTTACCTAAATCCCAGTCGTTTCCGATAGTATCTTCAAAATCCTGAATATCCCACAGTTCATCATTTATTATCAGTTTTTTCTGCTCGCTTGTAGAAATTGTCTGTGCATAAGAAAGCGAAAGAATAGACTTCCATTTATCTAAAAGTTCAAAGATTTTCTGCCTTTTAAAAGGTTTTACTAAAATATCATTAATTCCAATGTCTTTGTATTTGGCAAAGGTTGAAGAATCGTTATTTGCCGTACAAGCGATAATTATTCCCATATATTTATTTTTTCTTAAGATTTCCGTTGCTTCCGTACCGCTTAAAACAGGCATCTGTATATCCATAAAAATCAGCTGAATGTCCGGGTTTTTTGTAATTATGTCTACCGCCTGCTTACCGTTTTCTGCAGTAAAGACAGTTGCACCAAAATATGCTAAAAATTGCACAAGAATCTTTCTGTTTGCTGGGTGGTCTTCTGCAACAAGAACGTTAATTCCCTTTGCAAAGACCTTTTGTTTATCCGCCTTTTTTTTATCGTTATTATTTAAAAGGTTTTCTAATACCTGTGTAGAAGGAATTTCGCCGTTTGTTTCAATTAAAAGAGAGTCAAGTTTTTCTTTTCTTACAGGTTTATAAAGATAACCTGCAAACCAGTTTAAAAGCCTCATCTTTAAATCTTTACCCATATGTCCTTCTGGAATTAACATATAGAGTTTTGCTTTTTTTAGTTTTGGTGAATTCTTAATTTGATAGGCAAGGTGCCAGCCTTCTACAACCGGCATTATCATATCAATAAAGACAATATCAAACGGAGTGCCAAGTTGAGAAGCGTACTTCATTCTTAAGAATGCATCTTCACCATTAGAAGAAGACTGAATATTTTGAAGTCCAATTGAGTTTAACTGCCTTGTAAGACTTTTTTGAACAAGAGTGCTATCGTCAACAATTAAAATCTTTGTAGTTGCAGGAACTGGAGGAACGTAAGACTTTTTTTGCGTAACCTTTTCTTCGGTGGCAAATGGAACAGTAAACCAGAATATTGAACCGCCAAAAGGATTTGATTTTGCACCAATTTCGCCATTCATCTTTTCTACTAAAAGTTTACAAATTGCAAGGCCTAAGCCACTTCCGCCATATTTTCGCGTAAAAGAAGAATCGCCCTGATAGTAACTTTTAAAAAGATGCGACGCATTCTTTTCGTCAATACCAATTCCGCTGTCTGTAACTGTAAAAAGCAGTTTATCTTCTTTTATAGTAAGTTCAACGTGAATATATCCGTTTGAAGTAAACTTTACAGCATTTTTTAAAAGATTTAATAAAATCTGCTGGATTCGCGTAGGGTCGCCTAAAACTAAATCTGGAATTGCAGAGTAGTCAATGTCTGTAACAAGTTCAATATCTTTATTGTAGGCTTCTATACCAACTAAGTGAACTACGTTTTCCGTAAGTGCTTTTACATTGAACGAAATATTTTCTATAACAAGTTTACGCGATTTTAGTTTTGAAAAATCAAGAATATCATTTACAAGAGCCAAAAGAACATCAGCACCATAACGGATTTGGCGCACATACTCCAACTGTTCACTATTTAAATGAGTATCAGAAAGAAGATCCAAAGTGCCGATTACAGTTTGAACAGGTGTTCTTATTTCGTGAACAGCATTTGCAATTAAAAGTTCAGTTGGAATTTCAAAATCTTCTATATCGTTTGTTTTATCATTCATTGCCAGCTAAAATTTCATTAACTTTATTAACAAGTGCTTCGGGCTTTTGCGGTTTTACAATAAAACTTTTTGCACCAAGCGAAAGGGCTTGAAGTACAA
The DNA here is from genome assembly GCA_964482455.1 of uncultured Treponema sp. Classification (GTDB taxonomy): domain Bacteria; phylum Spirochaetota; class Spirochaetia; order Treponematales; family Treponemataceae; genus Treponema_D. The sequence continues at coordinate 60,223 of CAYZXM010000003.1, forward strand.
TGTCTTTTCTAACCGCCTGAGAATAAATTATTATAACAGGTTTTTCAGGTAAACCTTGAAGTCTTTTTAAAGTGTCAAAACCAGAAACACCAGGCATAAGAATATCAAGCAAAATTGCTTTATACTTTCGTTTTCCCATATTTGCAAGAAAATCTAAGCCGCTTGAAAATAAATCTACCTTGTAGCCAGCCTGAGTAAAACCTGCATAGCAAAGTTTTAAGATAATCTGGTCGTCATCAATTATAGCAATGGAGTTTTGATTTTCATTCTGTGTAGAACTTGGTTGAGATACAGCAGCATTATTGTTATTTTCTTCTGTTGTAGCAGAATCAGAAGAAGGTGCAGCAGAAAAAGACGGAGTTTCGTCTGCAATTGCATCAGAAGAAAAACGCATTTCAACAGAACCGTCTTCGGCTGAATCGGAAGAAGTTAGAATAGTATCTGCAATAAGGTCAGAAACTCTGGAAGTAGTAGTTCCTTCAACAAGATAGTTTAAAACCTGCGAAATATCGGTTGCAACTTCTATGCCACTATATTGCGGGTGGCCGTCTATAAGCTGTTTTGTAAAAGTGCAAAAAGAAAGAATCTTTACATTTTTTGTAAGAACCTTAGGGTTTGAAAGAATATTATCAATTAAAAGTTCAAGGTTAAGACCATCAACAAAAGTAAGTTCAAGATTTGTCATCATAAGAACAACTTTAGGAGAATCTAGTTCGTTTGCAGCAATGATTTCTGAAAGTTTGTATTTTAAAAGCGAAAGTTTTTCGCGGTTTAGGCCCTGTGCAATTTCTATAAAAATTATGTCTTTGTTGCGGTGAATGTCTAATACGCAGGGCGTTGTATCCATAGAAAACGCTGTATGTAAAATTTTTCCAATTGATTCAAAAAAGACATCGAACTTAATCGGTTTTACAAAGTATTTATGAACGCCTAGTCTTGCATAAGTTCCAATAACGCTAATGTCCATCTTTGGACCGGTTGCAATAAGCGGAACTCTTGAAGCGTTAGGGTCGTCTTTTATTTTTTGAAAAAGTGCTTCTATTTCAACAGGGTCGTCAAAATCGTTTATATCGATAATTACAAGATCTGGTAAAAGTGAGGTGATTTTTAAGACTGCATCACTTTTTTTATGTGTAACCGTAACTTCTACCTTTTCTTCTGAAAGTTTATTTTTTAAAAATTCACGAAAAATAGGTGGTGCATCGATAATAAGTACATTTTTCATAATTTTATTTTATATCTGTTCAAAGGGAATTTCAATGTAAAAACAGGGCTTAAATATAGTTTATTGGTCTAGGTAAGCATCACAGTTAAAATTTAGTCGATGCAAGGTTAAAATTCAGTCGGTGCAAGGTTAAAATTTAGTCGATGCAAGGTTAAAATTTAGACTAGTGCAAGGTTAAAATTTAGTCGATGCAAGGTTAAAATTTAGGCTAGAACAAGGTTAAAATTTAGGCTATGACGAATAAAATAATCAAGGGAAAACTCTAGTTTTATATTTGTATTCATTTATCTATATTTTTATGTTAAAATTGTTGTATGAATATCCGTAAACTTCCGATTGGTATACAAAGTTTTGAAAAACTTCGTTTTGGAGAACATCTGTATGTTGACAAAACAGAATTTATTTATCGCTTGGCTACAGAAGGCTCAACTTATTTTTTAAGTCGTCCGCGCCGTTTTGGTAAAAGCCTTTTGCTTTCTACAATGAAGGCATATTTTGAAGGTAAAAAAGAACTGTTTACAGGATTAAAAATTAGCGAATTAGAAAAAGACTGGATTAAATACCCAGTGTTTTATTTTGATTTTAATGGAAAAAAATACGATTCGGCAAATTCGCTTAAAGAGGTTTTAAATTTTCATCTTGAAAAGTGGGAAGCAATATATGGGAATGAAAAAAAAGATCTCTCTCTTGAAGAACGATTTAAATATCTTCTTGAAGCAGCCCACAAAAAAACAGGCTTGGGAGTTGTAGTTCTTGTTGACGAATACGATAAATCTCTTTTGGAAAGTGATAGCGAAGCATTAGAAAAATCAAAAAAACTTTTTAAAGGATTTTTTGGAAACCTTAAATCTTGCGATGAACATTTGAAATTTACTTTTATTACTGGCGTTACAAAGTTCAGTAAGGTGTCTATTTTTTCAGATTTAAATCAGTTGCGGGATATTTCCCTTGATGAAAATTTTGCCAGCATTTGCGGCATTACCGAAAGTGAATTAGAAAGCACTTTCAAACCGGAAATCACTGCTATGGCACAAAAACAAAGTCTTTCTTACACTGAATGCCTTGCTGAACTAAAAAAAATGTACGACGGCTATCATTTTTATCAGAATGTAGAAGGAGTTTACAACCCTTTTAGCCTGATAAATGCCCTTGCCGCAAAAGATTTTAAATGCTACTGGTTTGAAACTGGCACACCGACTTTTCTTATTCAAAAATTAAAAGACACAAATTATAACCCAAAAGTCTTTACAACAGACCAAGTACCGATTGACGCAGACACAATCACAGATTACCGAAGCGAAAGCAACGACCCATTGCCGCTTTTTTATCAGACTGGATATTTAACAATCAAAGGTTACGACCGCGAAATCCGTGAATATTATTTGGGCTATCCTAATAACGAAGTCCGCTACGGTTTTATAAAAAGTCTTGTGCCGCTCTTTTTTCATTCAGAAGATAATGTAAACCTTTTGGCAATCGGCACATTTTTAAAGGATTTGCGTGCAGGGCGCATTGAAGAAGTTTTACTTCGTTTTAAAAGTCTTTTTGCCCGCCTTCCATACTCTAACAACACAGAAGACACTGTAATAGAACAGAATTTTCAGAATGTAATTTACATAGTTTTTATTTTGTTAGGTCAATTTGCCGGTGTTGAAGAACATTATTCTTTTGGCAGAGCCGACTGCGTACTTCAAACTGCGGACTACGTTTACATTTTTGAGTTTAAACGCGATAAATCTGCAGATGAAGCATTAAAACAAATAGAAGAAAAAAAATACGCCGAACCTTTTTTAAGCGATAAACGAAAGATTTTAAAGGTCGGCGTAAACTTTAGTTCTAAAGAAAGAAACATTAATGAATGGAAAGTGGTGGAAGGCTAAAAGGCTACCCCTTAAAACTTAGGCACGCCGCCAAAGTTTCCTTCAAGGTAGTTTTCGTCCATAACTTTATCTATGCGCACCTGCTTTTCGTCAAAGTTAGAAAGTTTTGTAGAGCCGTCTTCTAAGTTATCGCAAACCCATACTTCGTCACGACGCAAAAATTTATGATCCATCAGTCTTGATTCGTGCGTTGTAACAATAAGCTGAACGTTGCGCTCTTTTGCTAGTTCAAAGAACGTTTCAACAAATTTTATTGTTAAAAGCGGATGCATACAGCGGCTTATTTCATCAATTACAAAAACTTTGTTCTTTGTAGTTAAAAGCACGTCTAAAAGCTGAAAGAGTCTGTAAGTACCGTCGCTTTCACGCCGCATATCAAAGCCGATTCTTTCGTTTCCGTATTGATGAATAAATTTTAAAGCCGAATACATTGCGTTTCCGTTTTCATCAAGTTTTATTGTAAAAATATTTGCACGGTCTCGGATTACGGCAGACCATCGCACTTTTTGTCCGGTTATAATGCTGTTTGTGCGTGCTAAATTAATCTGAAGGTCAAGATTTGCCTTATCTATAATAGAAAGATTTGCTTTAACCTTGTCTTCGCTAACATCTTCTTTTTCTATGTCTATAATTCCAGTTCCAAACTTTTTAAGAAGTTCAGCATAAGCTTTTAATGAGCAGGAATCGTCTAAAAGAGCAGTGTCATTTATAGGCTGGTCAGGGTAGATAACTTCAAAATTTTTAGCAAACCATTCAAAAATCTGTCTTAAGATAAGTGCTTTTGCGTTTTTTTCGTAAAAAGATTTTGTATTATGATTCATACAGTAAAGAAAAGGACTTTCGCCGCCAGAAAAAACATTTGCCAGCACTTTTATTTCTTCACAGTTTTGTAAGACAGAGCCAAATTCAATACCAGATTCAATAGATTTTTTGTTAAAAAGATACTGTTTTTCTTCGCCCTTTGTAAAATAAAGCCATTCAGAAAGAACAAGTTTTTTCTGCATATCTATTTTAAGTCCGTAAGTATACGGCACACTGTCAATTAAAAAGCAGATTTCAAAAAAAGTAGGTTTTTCCTTGTTTTCTTTTTTTATGCGGCAGTAAACTTCACTTGAGTTTTGAACAAGATGACCAGAAAGAATGTAACCTCTAAGAACATCCATCGCCTTAAAAAGATTGGACTTTCCCGCACTGTTTGCTCCGTAAATTGAAGCAAATTTAAGCACGCCGCATTTTAAATTTGGTGTGGTGTTTCTTGGATAAAAAAGGTGATCCTTTTTTGTACGGAGTTTTTTTCCGCCGGTAAGAGAAAGAGTTTGAATTGAATCATAAGATAAAAAATTTCCGCAGGAAAATGAAACGAGCATATTTGCCCTCCTGTTGTAATTTACTCCCTTGTTTTTCGTGTTGAACGAATAATATATATTATTTCGGACTACTTCAATATTATCTTTAATATTTTTTTAAAATTATTCGTTTTTTGCGAATAAAAAACTTGACAAATAAAAAAATAATATTTATATTCTTAATCATAGATAGTTCGATTTTAGCGAATTATCAAAACAGAGAAGGAGGAACCCAAAATGGTTTACTAAAAAAGGTTAGTTCACCTAAAAAAAAGAACAAGGGTCAAAAGGAAAGTTTTCAAAAGTTTTTTGAGAAACTCTTCTTTTAGGGTAAGGCGGACAAGGCTGGAAATAAAATCCATACCTTTTATCAAAAGATTCAGTGCTAAATTATAAAGGGAAAATTGTAAAAAGACTGAATCAACTAATAGATATATTCAAAAAAAAGGAGCTTTTAAATGAATATAAACAGTTTATCAATTTCGTCAATAGAACATAAATCTAATGAAGTGCCTTTCGCACTCTACAAAAATGTATTTGCTAAAACAAATGCAGATGGCTACTATGCACGGGTTATTAACCAGGGCACATGCACAACTGAAGACTTAGTCTGCGATATTATTACCGCAGGCTTAAACGAAGGCTTTACAAAGGAAGAACTTTTAAAAGTTGCTTCTCTTATAAAAAATGCAAAACTTGCTAGAATTCTTACGGGCTGTACCGTTGACGACGGCTTTGCAAAAAGCAGCCTTAAACTTTCTGGCACGTTCAAATCAAAAAGCGACACTTTTAGTAGTGACCGTCACGAACTTTCTGTATCAACCTGCGTAACAAGTGAAACAAAACAACTTGCACAGTCGATTGTTCCAGTATTAAGACAGGGTAACACCGTAGTTCCAGAAATTACGGATGTGTACGACCTTGAAAGCAAAGGAAGTGAACGACTTTCTAAAGGTGGGTTCTTAAACATAATAGGAACGAAAATTTTAATTGCTGGTAATAATGAGGATGTAGGGCTTTACTTTGTAAACTGCGACGACGAAACAAAAACATTAAAGCTTTCTACAGAAAAACTTGGATGCAATGAACCAAAAAGAATTTCATGTGTTGTTCCAACAGAACTTGAAAGCGGAAACTACAAAATAATGGTAAAAACGCAGTTTATCGCTGGAAAAGTGCTTGCAAAAGAAACAAAAACCAGCACATTTGGACTTGTGTTTAGAATCGAATAAAGTAGAATGCTAAACTGAAAGTGCATGCCGGGCTTTTAAGACTACATAAGTTTTAAGAGTCCGGCTTTTTTTATGCTTAAAATTAAAACCGTAAATGGCTTTACAATTTTTTTTAAATCTATGATAAAATTACTAGCACATAAAAAAAACACAGGGGAATAAAATGAACAAGCAGCAGCTGGCTTCTAAAATC
>CAYZXM010000004.1:0-58193 GCA_964482455.1 uncultured Treponema sp.
ACTTGTTGGAACAAAGAAAATGGGCCAGCTTGTAGTTGATTATTTGAACAAATAAAAGTTAACGTAAAGTAAAATTCCTTAAAAATGCACCCCTAAAATTTGAAAAATATTCAATTTTAGGGGTGCATTTTTTTACATATTTTTTGTTTCTTTTTTATATATTATGCAAAAATAGATTATTTCAAAAACTGCAGTTAATGCCCAGCTTACAGGGTAAAGGAAAAATAAACTTTCGATTGTTCTATAGTGTGCAAAGATTGTATAAATCCACAAGATTCTAAAAAAGCATGAACCGATAAATACTAAAATTGAAGGAATTAAAGTTTTACCAAGTCCGCGGTTTGCGGCAATTGTTCCGTCCATAAAAGCAGAAATACCAAAACTAAATGTCATTATGCGGAATTTTTGCATTGCATAATCTACGACTGTTTTATCTGTTGTAAAAAGACTTAGGAATTCATGCCCAAAAATAAAGAGCATAATTCCCATTATAATTCCAAAAAAGCAGGCAAACCCTGTACTTACAAAATATGATTTTAAGATTCTATCTTTTTTTGCCGCTCCAAAATTCTGTCCTATAAATGTTGCTCCAGCGGTATAAAAGGCTGCCATTACATTATAAACAAGATTATCTCCGTTCATTGTTGCAGCGTTTCCGGCAACCATAAGAGCATCAAAGGAGTTTACTCCAGCCTGAATAAAAAGGTTTGCGATTGCAAAAACAATATTCTGCAGTCCTGCCGGAATTCCTATCTTTATAAGTTGTATAGTTTTGTGCCTGTTAAGAAGTAGCATGCTTTTCTCAAAACGAACATTTTCGCATTTTTTAAATGTTGCACGAACTGTAAGAATGCACGAAATTATTTGTGCAACAACTGTTGCAATAGCAACTCCGGCAACGCTCATCTTAAAAACGATTACAAGAAGAAGGTCTAAAAATACATTTGCAAGTCCGCCAAGTGCTAAATAAATAAGCGGAAGGTTTGTATTTCCGTGTGCACTTAAAACAGCGTTTCCAAAATTGTATAAAGCCATTACTGGCATACAAAGAAGATAAATCCTAAAGTAAAGCAAGGCGTCGGGCAAAAGTTCAGGTCTTGTTTTCATTAGTAAAAGGATTTGTGGGGCAAAAATCCAGCCTATAACTAAAATGGCACAACCGGCAATAAAACTAAATACTGCTGCCGTGTGAATCATATCATTTAATTCTTTTTTATTGTTCTGCCCCAAGTAAAAAGCAACTAAAACGTTGATTCCGCCGCCAATTCCGATTAAAAATCCTGAACATAAAAAGCAAAGCTGACCGTCGGAACCTACTGCCCCAAGTGCCAACGCACCAGCAAAGCGACCGACAACAGCAGAGTCTGCCATATTAAAAAGGATTTGAAGTATATTAGTAAAAACAAGCGGAACACTAAATAAAAAAATGTTTTTTAATAGCGACCCGTTTGTCATTTGTATTTGATTTTTCATATTCTACAGATAATAGTGATATTTAGAAAAATTGTGAATTTCTTTTAAGTAAAATGAAAGCGTTTTTTTTTGCATAATTTATAAAAAAAATTGATATTTTTCTTTCATTTTACTTCCGTTTTTGATTTTTTTTTGCGTTAAGTAAGTGAGGTAAAAAAAATGAAAATCTTATTTGTAACTTCTGAATATCAAAATCCGCTTTATAGCGAACTTGGAACTTTTACAACGGAATATGTTAGGGAACTTAGAAAACATTGTGATGTAAAATGTGTTTATTTTCATCTTTTAAATACAAAACCACCGCTTCCTGATAAAACCATTGATTATGTTTTTAGTCCAAATGCTGTTTACGAAAGTTTTACAAGCGAAGCAAAACTTTTAGAACGGTCTGCAAGTTTAAGAAAACAAATTGAACCTATCTTAAAAGATTTTAAGCCAGATGTAATTCATTGTAACAACCGCGAAACTTATATGCCTTTCAGGTTTGAAAAAAATGTATTTTATTCTTCTCATTTAACATCTTCGGATTTTATTTCTTTAAGTTCTTTGGACGAGGTTTCTTTTTCTTTAGTAAAGGCCGAACAATGTGCGATTGAAAATAGTGCACTTGTTGCTTCTTATTCAGAGTTTGAAGCAAAATTCATAGAAAAATATGCTTCTAACTTAAAATCTTCTGTTATATTGCCGTTAGGATTTTGTGCTGATAAGTTTTATCATAATAAAAATCGTTCTGATAAAAAATTAAATGTCTGCTGTTTTGATATTTTTGGAAATGCACAAAAAAGTTTGAATGATTTTATGTATGCAGTAAACCTGTTAGGTCCTCACTTTAAAAAACGAAATAATGTTGAGTATTCTGTTTTTTCCAGTAATAATATTAATCTAGAAAATATTAATCCAAAACTTGATTTTTCGCTTTTTAATAAAAAAGTTTTTTCTAAAAGCAGTGAACTTTTTGATATTTTCTCTGATGCAGATATTGTTGTGCTTCCTTGTCATTATAAAAACTCTGCTCTTATAGCTCTTATGGCAATGGCGTCGGGTTCTCTTTTACTTACTTCCTCAGGATTTGAACTTGATGATTATGCAGAAGATGGCTGGAATTGCATTAATTTACCTAAAAACCCTTTTGAAATTGCCGGCATTCTTCGTGATTCCATACTGGATTTTTCAAAACTCAGTTTGTTACGAGAAAATGCTTATAAAACTGCAAAAGAATTAACGTGGGAACGTTCTGTAAAAGCACATATGTATTATTACAATCTTATTGTTAATAATAAAGTTTCTTCTATTAATAATGCATATTCCTTAAATGAACGAAAAGTTATTTCTGCGTATAAAAATTCTTATGATGTTGAAAAAATATTTTGTGCAGAAGAAGAACGAATTGCATTTAGTTATATTTTTGCTTCTCTTTCTGAAGTTGAAAAAAATAAAAAGACGCTTGTTCTTACCGGAAACTTTGTGCCGGAAGAAACTATGTTTCCTCCAAATTTTAATTTTGTTCCTGCTTTAGAAGAAGGGGAAAGCGGCGTTGTAGTTAGGCCGGAATGTCTTCCATATAATGACAAAAGTTTTGACTCTGTTTTTATTATTGGAGCGTGGGAATCTGTTTTAAGTCCGTGCAGTGCCTTAATGGAAGCAGAGCGTGTTTCCTGTAATAAAGTTTTAGTTCTGTATAAAAAAGGAAGACCGTGGGAATGGCAGACTTATGTAATGGATAATAAAAGTGCTTGGGAATGTATAAATAAAAGTTCATGGGATTGTTCAATAGAAGACAAAAATGAAGAGATTTTTGGAAAATTAAATCAGAGTGTTTCTTATGGTTTTGTCATTTATACAAAAAGACCTGATTCAAAAAACGTTTTAACAGAAAGTATTGCGTAATAAAAGGGATAATGACTAAAGTTTTTTATAAAATATACAAAAAAACGCTCTCAGCGACTTTCCAATTTGCTACAGATGGTTGTGCTCAAGCTTTCGCTTGAATGGGTTCGGGTTGCTCCGCAACCTTAATCGTTCCCATCGCACAAAATCTTCGCAAATTGTAAAGTCGCTTACGCTTTTATTTATTTGCTAAACTTTAGTCATTCGTCCTGTTAGCGTGTTTTTACTTTTTTAACCATTCAGACACTTCTTTTTCTACTGTGTCTGCGTTTTTTTGAGCTACTGTTCCGCGAATTGAAAGCACTTCTTTTACATCCGCACCTTTTGCCGCCTTTTGAATTTTTTCCTGAGTGCCGCTTGCACCGCTACCTTCGTTGGTACAGAAAGGTTTTACGGTTTTTCCGTTTAAGTCAACTGAATCTAAAAAAGTGTAAACGCACATCGGAGCGTTTCCCCACCAGATTGGGTAGCCTAAATAAACCGTGTCATATTGCGAAAGGTCTGGAATTTTTGTGGAAAGGGCAGGACGAGCATTTTCGCGAAGTTCATTTTGAGCCACTTTAGTTGTTTCGCTGTAGCCTTCTGGGTATTCTTTTACAGTTTTAAGTTCCAAAATGTCAGAGCCAGTTTGTAGTGCAATTTCTTTTGCAACTTTTGCAGTGTTTCCTTCTTTAATCATGCCCACGCCGTACTGTTCGCCAGTTTTTGAATAATAAACTACGATTGATTTTGCGTTTGCCATTGCTGCCATAAGCATTGCTCCTAAAATTAAAATTGATTTTTTCATTTAAGTTGCCTCCTCTTTGTTTGGGGGATTTTATGTCTTGTTGCAGATTTTTTATTCTGTTATTGTAAAGATACAGCCTAAAGTTGACTTTAGGTCAAGGGATTTTTTTTAGATTTTAAGGATTTTTTATGTATACAATCAGTCAGGTTTCAAAAATGTTTAATCTTCCTATTTCTACTCTTCGTTATTATGACAATCAGGGACTTTTTCCTTACTTAGAACGCGAAAGCGGAATCCGTAAGTTTACTGAAAAAGAGATTGAGGCTCTTAGGGTAATTGAGTGTCTTAAAAAATCTGGCCTTGAAATTAAAGATATAAAACGTTTTATGGAATGGTGTGCAGAAGGTTCTTCTACATATTCAAAACGCCTTTCTCTTATTCAGGAGCAAAAGGCACGTGTACAGGCAGAAATTGAACAGATGGAAAAGGCTTTGGATATGCTAAAGTTTAAATGTTGGTATTACGAACAGGCTTTAAAAGATGGTAATGAGGATAATTTAAAAAATATGATTCCGAATAATCTTCCTACCGAGATTCAAAACGCATACCAAAATTCTCATAAGAAATAACAGCGGAATATTATTTGAGTTGCTTTTTTTCTCCCTTGACATAAGAGTGTCAAATTAATATTCTTTTTTTATATGAAAAACACATTGCTTCTACTATTATCTCTAACTTTCTCCTTAGCCCAATAGGCAGATGGTGTGTTTTTCTGTTTTTTGAATAACAAATTACTGAACCTGCCTTAACGGCGGGTTTTTTTATTTTTAGAAGAGTTGTAACTTTAGGAGGTTATATGTCTGTTATGAATCCAAATGGAAAATATCGTAGTTTTGAAGCTGTTCCGATTAAAAATCGTACATGGCCTGAAAAGACTATTAAAAAAGCACCTGTATGGTGTTCTGTAGATTTACGTGATGGAAATCAGGCTCTTATTAATCCTATGGGTGTTGAACAGAAACTTGAATTTTTTGACCTTCTTGTAAAAATCGGATTTAAACAGATTGAAGTTGGTTTTCCTAGTGCAAGTGATACTGAGTTTAATTTTATGCGTCGCCTTATAGAAGAAAATCACGTTCCAGAAGATGTTACTCTTCAAGTTTTGTGTCAGGCAAGAGAAAAACTTATAAAACGTACTTTTGAAAGTTTAAAAGGCTGTAAAAAAGCAATTTTCCATCTTTATAATTCAACAAGTCCTGCACAAAGAAAATATACTTTTAATAAATCAAAAGAAGAAATTAAACAGATTGCAATTGAAGGAATTCGCTGCGTAAAAAATTGCCTTTCTATGAGTGAAGGCACCGAAATTCAACTTGAATATTCACCGGAAAGTTTTTCTACAACAGAGATTGATTACGCACTTGAAGTTTGCGAAGCGGTAAAAAAAGAGTGGGGATGTTCAAAAGATAACAAAGTTATTTTAAATCTTCCTACAACGGTTGAATGTGCTCTTCCTAATCAGTTTGCAGATCAGATTGAATATTTTTGCCAGCATATTTCTGACCGCGAAAATGTAATAATTTCTCTTCATAATCATAATGACCGTGGCGAAGGTGTTGCTCAATGTGAACTTGGGCTTTTGGCCGGGGCTGACCGTGTAGAAGGCTGTCTTTTTGGCAATGGCGAAAGAACAGGAAATCTTGACATTGTAATCGTTGGTATGAATATGTACACTCAGGGAATTGACCCTGAGCTTGATTTTAGAAATATGCCAGAACTTTGCAAGGCATACACACGTCTTACTGGAATGGAAATTCACCCTAGAACGCCATATTCTGGTGAACTTGTTTTTACTGCATTCAGTGGCTCTCATCAGGATGCAATTAGAAAAGGTATGGCTGCACGTACAAAAATGAAGCCAAATGATTTGTGGGATGTTCCTTATCTTACTTTTGACCCGCATGATATTGGCCGTCAGTATGAAGGAATTATCAGAATTAACAGCCAGAGTGGTAAGGGTGGGGCAGCATATATTCTTGAACAGGATTATGGTCTTATTCTTCCAAAAGCAATGCACCCGGCTTTAGGCGAACTTGTAAAACATATTGCAGATAAAGCTCAAAGAGAACTTAAGCCAGAAGAGATTTTTGAAGCCTTTGAAAATACTTGGGTTAGAACAAAAGAACCGCTTAATATTCTTGAAATAAGCGAAAAGCATATTGAAGGCGAACGTAACTCTGATGTTCCTGAACAGGTTGCGGCAATGGCAACTATTGAATGGGAAGGAAAAAAGTATGCTCTTGCTGCAAATGGTAATGGTCCGCTTGATGCATTCGTTAATGCAATGCAGCAAACGCCGGCACCTCGCTTTAATGTAACAAGCCTTCACGAACACAGCATTGGAACTGGTTCAGACACTCAGGCGGTTGCCTATGTACAAATTACAAAAGAAAACGGCGAACAGGTTTGGGGTGTTGGAAAAAGTTCAAACGTTGGCCGGGCTGGTATTGCGGCTATAGTTTCTGCTTTAAATTTTAAGCCTTTTGCCTGATAATTAACTTATGGCACGAAAGAAAAAATATACAGCAAGTATTATTGGAACTGGGCGTATTGGTTTTACGCTCGGTTTTGATTCAAAAAGAGAACAGCCGGCAAGTCATACTATGGCTTTAAAGAAAAACCGAAGAATAAAACTTCTTGCCGGGTGCGACACAAATGCTCCGCGACTTAGTTATTGGCATCGTTTTAATAATAAGTGTGCAGTTTTTGCTGACGCTTCTTATCTTTTTGCTACTACAAAGCCCGATATTGTAGTTGTTGCTGTAAATGAATCGTCGCATTTTAGTGTAACTCTTTCTGCACTAAGGGCAAAGCCTAGTCTTATAATCCTTGAAAAACCTGTTGCTCTTAATATGGAAGAAGCAAGGCGAATTCAAGCAGAAGCTGAGGCGTTAAAAGTTCCTGTTCTTGTAAATCATGAAAGGCGTTTTTCAGACGATTATCGATTTGCAAAAAATTATATGTATAAAATCGGCGATATTCTAACCGTTAATGCTCGCCTTGATTCCGGGCTTTACGTTTATAATCCCGAAAAAGAGGCGACTGGCGAATATAGTCTTTTGCACGATGGAACGCACCTTATTGATATTGTTAATTTTCTTTTGGAAAAAGAAACTGCCTCTGATGTAGATAGCGAACCTGTTCTTAAAGATATGAAAATAACTAGTCTGGTTTTTGATAAGAAAAAAACAGATGTTGTGCGAAGCGTTAATGTTCATTTTAAAAGTGAACTTTGCCCTGATGTTAATATTTTTATGTCTGGCAAAAGCGAGTTTTTTGGTTTTGAAGTTGAAGTTTTTGGTACAAAAGGGCGTTTTAAGATAGGAAACGGTATTTTTGAATTTTATAAAAAAGAAGAATCAAAATTATATTCAGGTTTTTATAGTCTTAATTTAGATAAAAAAGTAAAAGCAATAAAAAAGACAAAGTATTTTTCTAATATGGTAAAAAATGCAGTTGATTTTTTAGACGGAAAAGCACCACTTCGTTCAACTTTGCGTACCGGGCTTGATAGCCTTTATATATTGGAAAAAATAAAGAATCAAATTATACAAAATTAAAAAAAAATGCTATCCACAAAATGAAGTGCACTTCAAAAAACGGATAGCATTTTTTTTATTTATTCAGCTCGTATACTTGTGTTTTTAACAACAACGTCGTGTGCACCGCCTTCGCGGATACTAGCAGGACTTACAAGCGTGATTTTTGCCTTTTCCTGTAATTCTGGAATTGTAAGGGCACCGCAGTTACACATTGTATGAATAACTTTGCTTGTAGAAAGCATTACGTTATCGTGAAGGCTTCCTGCATAAGGAACGTAAGAGTCAACGCCTTCTTCAAACGCCATCTTTTTTGCTCCGCCAAGGTCGTAGCGCTGCCAGTTGCGTGCTCTGTTTGAACCTTCGCCCCAGTATTCTTTTACATAGTTTCCGTTTACAATAAGCTTATTTGTAGGAGATTCGTCAAAGCGAGCAAAGTAGCGACCAAGCATAACAAAATCTGCACCCATTGCAAGTGCAAGGGTAATGTGATAGTCGTGGACAATTCCGCCATCAGAACAAATTGGAATGTAGATTCCAGTTTCTTTGTAATATTCATCGCGTGCTTTTGCAACTTCAATAGTTGCAGTTGCCTGACCACGTCCTATTCCTTTTTGTTCGCGTGTAATACAGATTGAACCGCCGCCAATTCCGATTTTTACAAAGTCTGCACCAGCTTCTGCAAGGAATCTAAAACCTTCTGCGTCAACAACGTTTCCGGCACCAACTTTTGCATTTGGCCATTTTGCATGGATGTCATGAAGAGCACGGCTTTGCCATTCAGTAAAACCTTCTGAAGAATCAAGTGTCATAACGTCAACGCCAGCTGCAAGTAAAGCTGGAACACGTTCCATATAATCACGAGTATTAATACCAGCACCTACAATGTAGCGTTTTTCTGAATCTAAAAGTTCATTAGGATGTTCTTCGTGGCTTGCGGCATCTTTTCTGAATACTAAATACTGAAGATTGCCGTTTTTATCTACAACAGGAAGCTGATTGATTTTATTCTTCCATATAATATCATTTGCCTGTTCAAGGGTAATTCCAATTTCTGCTTTTACAAGAGTTTTAAGGTCTGTCATATAATCTTTAACTTTTGCGTCTTCCGGACAATGACCAATTCTAAAATCTCTTTCTGTAATAATTCCTAAAAGTTTTCCATTTGCTTCGCCATTTTCTGTTACGGCAGCAGTTGAATGACCTGTTTCCTGAATCTTTTTAACAAGTTCGTTAAGTGTCTGTTCTGGGCGAATATTTGTGTCTGAAGTTACAAAACCAGCCTTATATGCTTTAACGCGGGCTATCATGGCTGCCTGATTTTCTATAGTTTGTGAACCGTAAATAAAACTGATTCCGCCTTCTTTTGCAAGGGCTACAGCAAGCGTATCATTAGAAACAGACTGCATTACTGCTGAAACCATAGGAATGTTCATTGTTAAGGGGCATTTTTCACCAGCTTTCTTATTGTAACGGACAACCGGTGTTTTAAGAGATACATTAGCTGGAATGCAATCAGGACCTGTGTAACCAGGAACAAGAAGATATTCATCAAATGTGTGAGACGGTTCATCAAAAAAGAAAGCCATAATTACTCCTATAAAAAATCAAAAATATATTTCATCAATTCTAGGCAAAAAAGAAAAATAGTCAATAAACAAAAAAGTGTTTCTATGTCTTTTAAATTTATTTTTTACTTTTTTTATTTACTGATTTGGTTTATAATGACTTTCAGAATATTTTTTTAAAAGGAATTATACAATGTTGCTAACATTTTGCAGAAAATCATTTGTTTTTACATCTCTTTTCTTTTTAGCTACTACCTTGCAGGCAAAGCCTAAAGTTAAAATTTCTATTTGGGCAGATGAAGGTACGCCAAATGTTGTAACTAAGCGTCTTAATGAGTTTAAGTCTGTGTATTCAAAAGAGGCTAATTTTGATTTTACTGTTGTAGAACAGACGGCTGCCTTTTGTTCTTCTAACCTTGCTGCAAATCCGGAACTTGCAGCAGATGTTTTTGTGTTTGCAGATGATCAGTTACTGGAACTTAGTGAGAATAAATTGCTTTTAGAAATCCCTGGTGAATATGTTCAAAAGGTTTACGCAGATTGTGGCGGTGCAGAATCTGGGGCAGTTGCAGCCGCTTCTGTAAACGGGCAGTTGTACGCTTTTCCTCAACTTGCAGGTAACGGTTATTTTCTTTTCTATAATAAAAACTATTTTTCTTCTTCTGATGTAACTTCTATAGAAAAACTTCTTGATGTTGCAGCAAAAAATGGTAAAAAAGTTGCAATGGATTTAAAAAACGGCTGGTATTTATATTCATTTTTTAAGGCCGCAGGTCTTGATGTTTATCGAGTTGGAACAAAGAACTTTTGTAACTGGAACGCAACGGACACAAAATATAAAGGCATTGATGTTGCAAAATCTATTGTAAAAATTGCTTCAAATCCTGGTTTTACTTGCGTTAGTAACGAAGAACTTTTGCCGTTACTTGCAGATGGTAGTGTTGTTGCTGCAGTAAGTGGCACATGGAACGCTTCTTATATTTCTTCTTTATGGGGAAAAGATTATGGTGCTGTAAAACTTCCTACAGTAAATATTTCAGGCGATGACCTTCAGATGTACGGTTTTGCCGGCTATAAAATGGTTGGTGTAAAAGCCGTTACAAAAGAAGCTTATTGGGCATTAAAGGTTGCAGAATGGCTTTCTTCTCAAGAAACTCAACTTGCAATATGTAAAGAAAAGGGAGAATGTCCTGCAAATGTAAATGCAACGCAAAATCAGCTGGTAAAAAAATCGCCGGCTATTGCAGCAATGGCAGAACAGGCTCGTTATTCTTCAACACAAAGAATTGGCGGAAAATTCTGGAATCCGGCACTTATGTTAGGTGTTGTTCTATCAGGTGGAAGAAATCTTTCGGATAAAGATCTTCAACTTCAACTTGATAGTACAGTTAGACAAATTAAAGATTGATTTTGTTTTTTATAATTTTAAGGAATTACTAAAAACATTGTTTTTTTTCTTTTTTAAGTTCTAAGGGAAGATTGCCTTATGCAGATAAAAAAAATTACTTTAAAAGTTCTATATACCTGTTTTCTCGCTTTTTTTGTTATTGTTGTAGGATTTTCTGTAATTGCCTCTGGACTTAAAAATGTTTTTAAAATCTACAAAAGTCAGTTAAGCGAAGGAATTGAAAATACCGTTTATATGGACGAAGTTAGAAAACTTGTAAGTCAGGAAATACTTGCAAGTTCTTTTTATGTCCTTTCTACAAGTGATGATGTTTTAGTTCAATATGAAAAAACAGAAAAAGATACACGCGAAAAACTTATTACCTGTCTTAGCAGTTTTGGGCTTCGTATGCGTGGTAATGAAAAGGAAAAACTTTTTCAAAACATAAGTGCTGACTGTGTAGGTCTTCTTAATGAAATTCAGATTGCTATGAATCTTAGACAGAGTGGTTTAAAGTCTTCTGCCGAAGGTTATGTTACAGAAAACATTGTTAGAGCTAGTAACGATTTAAATAAAAAATTAGAAAATCTTGCAACATATACAGATAGTGAACTTGTTAACGCTCAAAAAGATATGCAGCATTGGTCAAAGATATTAAATCTTTCGTTTTTTATTGTTTCTGTTCTTGTTTTTATTTCGTTTATGATCTTAATTTTGGTATGTGTAAGGTTTACTTCCCAATTGGAACACAACAATAGCACTCTTCAGGATGATGTTGATAAAAAAGCGGATGAAATTGCCGAAAAGACAAAAGAAATTATTCACATTCAGGAACAAACCATTTATGGAATGGCAAACCTTATAGAAAACCGCGATAGTGACACTGGTGAACACGTAAAACGAACAAGCCTTTATGTTGAAGTTTTAGGTAAGGCTGCAGAAAAAGCCGGTTATCATAGCGAAATAATTAATGATGAATATGTAGAACTTTTAAAAAAGGCTGCCCCAATGCATGATATTGGAAAAATCTCTATTCCGGATAGCATTCTAAAAAAGCCTGGAAAATTAACAGAAGAAGAAGCTCAGCAGGTTCAAAATCATACT
Organism: uncultured Treponema sp.; assembly: GCA_964482455.1. Lineage (GTDB taxonomy): Bacteria > Spirochaetota > Spirochaetia > Treponematales > Treponemataceae > Treponema_D. The sequence continues at coordinate 11,746 of CAYZXM010000004.1, forward strand.
GTTGCTGGCGGAAAAATAATTAAAGAAGTTTTGTCTGGTATAGAAAGTGATGCGTATGTTGAAATTGCATGTGATGTTGCACGAAGTCACCATGAAAGATGGGACGGCTGTGGCTATCCTGAACAGTTAAAAGGCGAAGAAATTCCTTTAGGGGCTAGAATTATGGCAATTGCCGATGTTTTTGATGCCCTTGTTTCGCCAAGGTGCTATAAAGATGCTTTTTCTGCGGAAGAAGCATTTAATATTATTTCAATTTCAAAAGGTACACATTTTGACCCTATCCTTGCAGACCTTTTCCTTGGTGAAAAAAATGAAATTATGAAAGTTTTAAGGAATAGCTAAAACTATGAAGAAATCTTTATATTTCTTTTCTATTTTGTTGTGTCTGAGCTTTTTTTCAGGATGCAACAGAATAAACGACGGCATTCAAGATAAAAAAGAAAGATTTATGCGGAAAAATGCCGTTATTGTTCAAAAATCATTACAAAATGAAATAAAAGAAAAAGAACTTGCGTTTGAAAAATATCTTTCTTCGGTTTCTTTACATGATAAAGTTTCTCAGCTTTTTATAGAAAATCTTGAAGGAGATACTGCTTTTTTTCCAGTTGAAAAAGATTTTATTCCTGGCGGTTATATTTTTTTTGGATATAACGTTGCTTCTTCGCCTAAAAAAATAATCGGCTTTACAGATTCAATAAAAAAATATTGTGCTGAGCATAAAAACATTCCTCCGTTTTTAGCCGTAGACCAGGAAGGAGGAACTGTGAACCGTTTAAAAGTTGTTGCAGGACCGCTTTCTTCTGCTGAAAAGGTTTCTTCTGTTTTAACTGTAAAAGATGCGTACGAATTGTACAAAACGCAGGCAAAACAGATGAAAGCTCTTGGCTTTGATATGAATCTTGCTCCTGTAGTCGAAATAAAAACGCCAAAAAACGAAAACTTTTTGCAGGGACGCAGTTTTGGCTCTCTTAAAAATGTTCAAAATTATGGAAGTGCCTTTATAAATGCGTTTGAAAATAATGGAATTGCAACTGTCTTAAAGCATTTTCCAGGAAATACAAACACTGATCCGCATACAGGTTTACCAGAAATTTCCCTTACAGATAAAGAACTTACCGAAAGCTTAAAACCCTTTTTTATTTTGAACAGACGAAATCCCACTGCTACTCTTATGAGCCATGCAAGAGTAAAATCAAAAGACAATGGAAAACCTTCGTGCTTTTCTGAATATTGGATTTCAGACGTTCTCCGTAAAACTATTGGTTTTACAGGCCTTGTTATGAGCGATGACGTTTTTATGGCTGCCCTTTCTAAAAACGGTTTTCCACCAAAAGAAGCAGCTGTTAAGGCATTGCAGGCAGGCGTAAACGTAATTATGATAAGCGAAAAGCGTATTTCTAGTGAAGCAAAAAATCTAATCAAAAAAGCAGAGGAGGATTCTTCTTTTAGAGTTCTTATTGAAAACTCGTTTAAAAAAGTAATGGAATATAAATTAAAAGCAAATATTATTTCTTTTAATAAAGAAGATAACGGTGAATATAAAATGGTTCCTGTTGTAAGTCAAAAATCGATTGCAGATCGGCTTTTAGATTTTGATAATGCAAGAAACGAAAATATTAACATATATATAGAAGAAATTGATTCAGCAGGAAATTTTGATAATTAAAGTTTTATGAGTAAAAAAGATAAAAAATCATCAGAAAAATTATGCGGTAAAGAAGGGTTTGAAACGTACTATTCTGCTCTTTTTAAAGAAAGGTGGCCGGCCTTAAAAAATGCACTTTTTGCAGAAAACGTGTACGCACGTGTCTTTCATAAAGACTGTGAAGAATATTTTCTTGATCCGGCAAGTGTTTTTGCTGCAATGTGTCTTCCGCTTGATAATTCAGAAAGAATTCTTGATATGTGTGCCGCCCCTGGTGGTAAAAGTTTAGTGATTGCTTCCAGAATGCCAGAAGATGCAACTCTTTTAAGTAATGAACGCAGTCCGCAAAGAAAAAAGCGGCTTACGCAAGTTATAGAAAATTCGCTCCCACAAGAAATAAAAAAACGCATAACAGTTACTTGTTCAGACGCGGCAAAAATGTGCATAAAGCAAACGGAAGTTTACGATAGAATTTTACTTGATGCACCTTGTTCAAGCGAAAGGCACGTTCTTTCTGATGAAAAATATCTTGCAGAATGGTCGCCGTCGCGAATAAAATCGCTTTCTATGGAACAGTGGGCATTGCTTTCAAGTGCATACCGTCTTTTAGTTCCAGGCGGTTATCTTTTGTATTCAACTTGTGCCCTTTGTCCTTGTGAAAATGACGACGTTGTTGCAAGACTTTTTAAGAAATTTGATGATGTTGAGTTAGTTTTTGCTTATGATGAGCCAAAAATTTTAAATCAGTTTGATTTTTGCAAAATGGATATAATGCCTGTTCCAGAACGTACAAAGTATGGCTTTCATATTCTGCCGGATCAAAAAGAAAAATGCGGACCAATCTGGTTTACTTTAATAAAAAAGACAGTAAAAAATGATGCAGAAATCTGATTTAACTAAGGTTAGCCAAAAAGATGCATATCTTATTACAAAAAATCCTTTGTGGGCTCTTTTTGTATTTTTCTTACCGATTGCCCTAGGAAATATACTTCAGCAGTTTTATAACCTTGTGGATTCTTCGATTGTTGGGCAATTTGTAAGCGAACAGGCTTTGGCGGCGGTTGCAGCGTGTACTTCGCTTATTAATGTTTTTTTGTTTATCGGTAACGGTTACGGAATTGGTGCTGGAGTAATCGTTGGGCACTATTTTGGGGCAAGGGATTACAAAAATATGAAACTTGTAATTATGACCGCCCTTACTACTAGTCTTGTAATGAGCCTTGTTCTTGGTCTTTTTGGCCTTGCAGCTGGTCGCTTAATCTTGACTTGGCTTAAAACTCCTTTAGATACAATTGAAATGGCTTCGCTTTATCTAAGAATTTATTTTTTGGGAATGCCGTTTGTAATTCTTTATAATGTAATTTCTGCAATGTTCAACGCTTTGGGTAAGTCAAAATATCCGCTTGCATTTTTGATTTTTTCTACGTTTTTGAATATCGGACTGGATTTACTTTTTGTTACTCGCTATAAGTTTGGAGTGGCTGGGGTTGCCTATGCAACGCTAATTGCACAAGCTTGTGCCTGCGTTCTTTCGCTGGTGATTTTTTTTAAGAAACTTGCAAAACTTAAAATTGGGAAAACTGCATATTTTAGTTCTAATGAACTTGTTAAAATTACAAAAATTGCTTTGCCTTCAATTTTTCAACAGGCAACAATTTCTATTGGACTTATGCTGATTCAGTCTACGGTTAATTCGTTTGGCTCTCAGGCTTTGGCAGGATATTCCGTTGGAATCAGAATTGAAAGTTTAGGTTCTGCTGCGGTAATTGCCTGCGGTGCTTCTCTTTCAACTTTTGTTTCTCAAAATATTGGGGCAAAAAAAATGAAACGCGTTCGCGAGGGCTATTTTTCTGCAAATATAATTGTTGCGGCTTTTGCCTTTGTATTTTTTGTTGTTATAGCGTTTTTAAAAAATCAAATTATTTATCTTTTTATAGGAAAGAATTGCTCCGCTGTTGCTTTTGATACTGCAAGCCAGGTTTTACTTTATATGAGTAAAGTTATGGTGATTTTGGGCTTTAAGCATACTGCCGACGGAATCCTTCGCGGGCTTGGCAGAATGACTATGTTTACGGTTGGGAACGTGGTGAATATTGTAATAAGAGTTTCTTTTTCAAAAATTATGGCACCAATAATCGGAATGCAGGCAATTTGGATTTCTAACCCGATTGGCTGGACTGCAAGTATTTTGCTTTGTTATTTTAGTTATAGAAAGGCTAGGAAAGAGTTGGGATTTTAAGTTGTTTTTTAATAAAAATTCATCAAGATGAACGTTTTTATTCATCTTGATAAACGCATCCTATTCATCAAGATGAACAGTTTTGTCCGTCTTGATGAATGTACCCCCTTCATCAAGATGAATTTTAAATTTTGTCTTGATTCATCAAGATAAACTCCTGCAAATTCGGGATGAATTTGTTTACAAACCCCGATGAATTTTGCTTTTTTTTGTGAAATTTCCCGATGAATTTTTTTTAGTTTTTGATTTGATAAAAGAAGTGTTTTTTTTAGGTAGGTAACTACAATCTATAATAATTTTATTATAAAGTCAATAAAACATTCGGTTTTATCGCTTGTTTTTGTTACTTATATATAGAAGATTTTGATAAAAAAATATAGCCGCCTTGGTATAAAGCACAAGGCGACTGTTCATAATAGCGTTATCCATTAGAAATAAGACGCAAAATATAAAGTTCAACGTACATTGTAAGGGCTTCTGCTTCTTTTATTTTTTGCATATTAGGAGTTCTTACAAGTGCTTGAGCAAGGGAACGCAAGCGGCTTTCATCAAATGTAGAGGCAGAAATTGTCCTTATAATCTTTCTTGTGTAGTCGCGGATAAGGCAATTTACATCTTCTGTAAGAGACATATGTGCTTCTTTTGTAATCATCTTGTTCCATATTTTACAGTAGGAATCAAGTTCGCGGTCTATAGTAGAACCTGCTGGTATAAGTTCTTCAGAAAGACTTTTTGCCATTTCTTGGATTGCTTCTTTTTTAGAAAGCGATTTTGTCTGTTTTGGTCCGTCGTCATCATCTGGAATATCATCTGCTGTAAATTCTTTTTGAACAGGTTTATGTACTTCTGTTTTTTTGTTTTTCCTAGAAAGAAGACGTGCAATCCATGAAATTACAGGAATTGTATACCAGAACGGAAGCATAAGTTTTGCATTTGAAAGTATAGACGTAGGTTTTAGCATAAGAAGGTCAGAGTATGGCAAAAGTTTTCCGTTTGAAAAAATATGGAACGAAGGTTCTTCTGTACTATGGTCAACTTCGTAATTCAGCATTGTAAGGAAATTAGCGTTCAAAAGCGAATACAAGACTGGTGAATTTGAATGAACTTCGTTTTTAAGGCAGTTTTCAAAATCCTTTTCGTTTTTCATTTCAGGTAATTTTTCGTAGTTGCTTAACGCCTTGAACCATTTTTGCGTAAGATGCTTTTCGATTGTGTCATGGGCTTCGTTTGAAAGTCTTATTACAAGCTGGAAAACCTTTTTTTTGTAAATAAAATAACGTGCACCAGTTTCAACTTTAAAAACTAAAACTTCTGGAAGTTCATTATTTGCACATTCCGTTGTAATTTTTTGAAGGAAAGTCTTTAAATCTTCTTCTGTGTATTGACCGTAAAGCAATGCACCTTTTGAATCTCTTAATTTAAGAATGCTTTCCATAGAAAAAAAGTACGGTGGGCGTGCCAAAGCGGCTTCCAGTTCGTTTAATGCGTTTTCGCGGATTTGCTGTTTAGAGGCTCTTTCTTTAAGCGAAAGCATCCATACTTCAGAAATTGCAACGGCCTGCAAAACATTTGTATCTTCTGCCGTGCGGTCTTTTATTTTTTCAAAATCCAAGCGGATAAAGTAGCAAAGTTGACTCCAAAAGTAAAAAGCATCGCCTGAAAAATCAAATGTTTGGTCTGCATTGTCAGGATGCTGTAAAAACTTAGTAAAAAACGCCTGAGAGGCAATTTCTTTACTTGGATTTGCAACGCGTACTTTTTTTTGAAAATAGTCATGATACTCATCTTTTTTTAGCATATGGCGGATTTTTGCCATAGCATTTCTTGTAACGTATGCAATTGGAACGCATTCTGGAAGTAAAATAGATGGAATATCACGCGGCATTATAACGCAATACAATTTTGGCGATTTTGTGTTTTGCGAAACCTGCCATTGTTTAATAATATCTTCAAGAGCGACTTTTTCTAATGCTTCTGATGAAAGTTGTTTTGGAAGATCTGTTATACAAGGAAAAGGAATCTGCGGATTTGAAATTATTTCTTTATATTTGTTTGCATAATAAACAGAGTATGCGGTAATGCATACAATCGTTATTTTTGAATTTCCATTTTGGATAAGGTGAACTTCGTGACGGTTCTGGTAGTCTTCAAGCTCGGATAAAAGTGTTGAATCAGGAACTTCAAGATATTGCACAAGATCGGGTTGTTCTTCTAAATGACGGGCTGCATATTTTTTTAAGTATTCAGCAAATTCTTTAAAGTCAATAAAAGCCGAACTGTGTTTTTTTGCGTAATGACGTAAAATTGTACTTAATGTTAAAGGTACAGACATATCAAGTATTATAAACACAAAACTTTATAATCTCAAGAAAGATTTTTTATAAGAGATGTATAAAAAATAGACAGAAAAAACAACATTCATTAAAATGATTTTTATAAAGATTAAAAGTGCAGGAGTTAGTAAAAATGATTTCAAAACGAATGGAAAATCTACATCCTTATGTTCCAGGTGAACAGCCAAAGGATAGAGTATATATAAAACTTAATGCAAACGAAAATCCTTATCCGCCTGCAAAGAAAGTTCAAAAAAGCGTAATTAACTTTGTAAAAAAGAATGCTCAAAAAATGGCTTTATATCCTGACCCGGATTCTAATACTTTGCGTTCCGATATTGCAAAAATGCTTAATGAAACTGGTGGCGTTTTGTGTAATGCTAATGTTAATGGCAAAAACGTAACGCCATCACAAAATGATAAACTTCCTTTTACAGTTACTCCAGAAATGATTTACACAGGAAACGGAAGTGATGAAGTTCTTTCCTTTGTTTTTTATGCTTTTTTTGATAGTTCTGTTTCGCTTGTTTTACCAGAGTTTACTTACAGTTTTTATCCGGTTTATGCTGGTTTTTACAATATAAAAACAGATATTGTTCCGATGAATGCAGACTGGTCGCTTAATACTGACGAAATGCTTTCTAGGGCAAAGAAAAATGGGTCGGGCCTTATTTTTGCAAATCCGAATGCACCAAGCGGTCTTGCTCTATCGCGTCAAAAGATTCGCGAAATGCTTTTACAGTCTGATCCGAATAAGATTTTTGTTGTAGACGAAGCATATTGTGATTTTGGTGGGGAATCTTCTATTTCTCTTCTTAGTGAATTTAAGAATCTTTTAATTGTCCGCACTTTTAGTAAAAGTCTTTGTGGTGCAGGTATGAGGTTAGGTTATATTGTTTCTTCGCCAGAAATTGTAAATTATATTACAACCGTAAAAAACAGTTTAAATCACTTTCCTTTGGATTCTGTTGCACAGTGTGCAGGTAGTGCTTCTTGTAAAAACGTTTCTTACTACGTTGAATGTGCAAAAAAAGTTGTTCAGGAAAGGGAAGATTTTCAAAACTTCTTAAAAGATTCAGGCTGGTTTTTTGTGCCTTCTAAAACAAACTTTGTACTTGCAAAACATCCTTCAATCAGTGGAAAAAAAGTCTACGAAGAAATTAAAAAGCAGGGTGTTCTTGTTCGTCATTTTGATACAAAGGGAATTGAAGATTTTGTACGCATAACGATTGGTACAAAAGAGCAGATGAAAGTTTTAAAAGATATAATAAAGGGATTGTAATTCTTACAGGAGTTTTTATGCGATTTTTAGTTTTAACTGATATTCATGGTAATGTTTCTGCTTTAGATAAACTTGATTCTGAGTTTAAAGCGTGTGATGCAGTTTTATTTGCTGGGGACTTTTGCGAATGTTTTAAGTGCGAAACTTCGGAGCCTGTTCTTAATGCTCTTTTAAAAAAGCACGATGAAATATATGCGGTTCTTGGTAATTGCGATGAACCTGATTTTATTGAAAAACTTGAAGATTCTGGTGTAAATGCAGAACGTATCTTAAACTATACTGGCGGAATTGCTATTGTTGGTTCTGGCGGCGGAAGCATTTTTACTAAAAAAACTCCGAATGAAAGAAGCGAAGAAGACCTTATTTCTGATTTTAATATTTTGAATCAGAATGAATTTTCAGGGGATTATTCTAACGTTATTTTAATAAGTCATAATCCGCCAAAAAATACTGTTTGCGATAAAGTAAACGAAACTCTTCATGCTGGTTCAGAAATGTTTACTAAGTTTATACAGGAAAAGCAGCCGCTTGCCGTTGTAACAGGGCACATTCATGAAGGGGTTGGAACAGATAAAATTGGAAATACTCTTATTATGAATTCCGGCTGTTTTGGTGAAAACGGAACTTACGGCATTTTAGAAGTAGAAAAGCAGAATGATTCTTGGCTTATAAAAAATGCTGAAATAAAAAAGATTTAGTTTACTCTTTACTCGTTACTGACTGCACAATGCGAAAACCCATGTAACTGTAGCATTCGTTAGGGTCAAAGCCATACCGTTCTGTTGTAAAACAATAGACTGTGTATGGCGAAAAACTTCCGCCACGGCTTACTCGTGTGCTTCCATACTTTGGGCCGGCTGCTGTTTCGTTTGGTTTTTGCTTTGAATAATCGGAAAGCCAGTCCCAGCAGAATTCCAAAACGTTTCCTGACATATCAAAAAGACCGGCGGCGTTTGCGTTTCCTGTTCCCGGCTGTAAAGGTGCATTATCCAAAAAATGATCCCCTGCTGTTCCTACTGGCATTGAAAAATCTGTATTTTCGCTTGTCCACGCATATTCTGTTGTATTGTCTGTTTCTTCATCTGTTGAAAGGTCGCCGCTTGCTTTGCTTCCTTTTTGAAATGTTCCTGCACTGATAAATCTTGCAGCGTATTCCCATTCTGCTTCTGTTGGAAGGCGAAAGCCATTTGCATTAAAATTGCATTCTGCAAGGTCGCATTTTGCTGTATCCATTGAATCTCTTAAAACTTCATTTTTGTATGTGTAGCATGGAGTAAGCGAGCAGTATTCGCTAAAGGCGTTGCACCAGACTATTGCATCATACCAGGTTATCATTGAAACTGGCTGACCAAACTTTGCTTTTGAAGGTGCTTTTCCTCTTTTTGAAAAGGAGCCTTCCTGCCCAAGATTCATAAATTGGTAACCTTTTTTTTCTGAATCTTTTAACACCTGATACCAAAGAGAATAAGGGGTTTCATATTTATTTATAAAAAATGCTTTTACAGTTCGTTTTTCTGTATTTGTTTGACCGTCCTGCCCGATTATAAAACTTCCTTCGGGAAGTAAAACCAAATCCAATTCATTAAAAGAGGCATTTTTTTTATTTTGCGAAAAGATATTTGTGCTAGTCAATAAAGTAAAAATTAAAAAAATCTTAAATAAAAAATTATGTTTCATTCTTTCCCTTAAAAAATAGTTTTTAAACGTATAAATTATTCTTCTAATGCGGCTTCGATTGATTTTAATCTTCTTGCGGCTTTTCTCTCTTTTCGTTTTTGCGTTAAAGTTTTCTTTTGATATTTTGGTTTTCTAGGATACTTTGCTTCGTAAAAACCAAGTATTACGTTTGTTACAAAAATTGAAATAATACAGATTCCGCTTATAATCCATGCTGCCCAACTACCATAGCGTACAAAAGGCAATTCTACGTTCATTCCAAAATAACTTGTTATGAATGTTGGAACCATCATAATTATGTTCAAAATTGAAAGGCGTTTCATGTAGACGTTTAAGTTATTTGAAATTACGCTGTCGAATGCATCTGTAACGCCTAAAAGTACGTTTCTGTAGGTGTCTGCCATTTCGATAGCCTGTTTGTTATCAATTTCTACGTCTTCAAGCCAGTCCATATCATCGTAATCTAATTTTATAAGTTTTGTTTTATGGAATTTTTCCAAAAGAAGCTGGTTACTTTTTAATGAAGTCGTGAAATATACAAGTGATTTTTCAAGACTTAAAAGTTGAAGAATCTCTTTGTTTTCTACTGAAAGTTGAAGTTCATTTTGAATCGCACTGGAACGACGGTTAATTTCTTTAAGGTAACGCAAGAATGTTATGTTTGAACGACCGATAATCCTCATTATGAATGCTGGAAAATCGGCAAGTACAACGCCTTTTGCCCTTCCTGTTGCAAAATCACGCAAAACTTCGCAATCCGTCCAGCAGATTGTGATTATAACGTTATTTTTTATGATAATACCTAACGGGGTTGTAAAGTATGGGGTTTCGGCAGAAGGTTCAAAAATTGGAAGCCTTAAAATTGTAAGAACATAATCATCGCCATCTTCTAAACGCGAAAGTTCGTCAGGGTCAAGAATATCTAATATGTGATCTGGATCAATTGCGTATTTTTCTTGAAGCTGTTCAACGTCGTCGCGGGTTACAACACGAGCATCTACCCAAATGCGACTTTGTTCGTCGATTTCGTTTTCTTTTACTTTTACAAGCTTTCCGCCTGCCTGTTGCTGCCAGTAAGTAATCATTGAAATTTCCTTGAATTTTCAGATTTTGTGCGGATTTTCAAAACCAAAAAATCTTATCACAAAAAAAAATGATGAGCAATAATACAAAAAAAAATTAAAAAAAATGAAAGTTTTTAAGTAAAACACTTCCGTTTTTGATTTTTTTTTGCGTTAAATATGTATGAAAAAAATAATAACAATCTTTTCTTCGTTTTTTATTTGTGTTTTGTTTTTATCTTGTTCGTCTTTTTGCAAAAAGGCTTCTTACTATGCCTGTGCAGAAGCTGTTTTTGAAACAGAAAAAACATATATTCTTTTTGATTTTATAAATGAAAGTGAAAAAACTGTGAATCAAATTGATTTTGCTCTTTGTTTTTCTAGTGTTCAAGAAGGGGAGTGGGACGAAAACTCTACTTTTCAAAAAATTGTTGTTCCGTTAAAAGTTTGTGTTTTACCGGGTGAAGCACTAAAAGATTATTTTGAAATCCAGGATTTTTTTGAACAGGAAGAATATTCATCGGATAATTTTCAGATTGAAATGTTTTATGCAGAAAAAATTATTTATGATGATTCTTCTTTTTTTGAAGATTCGTTTGGTCGTTTTTCCCGATAGGTAAAAAAAAGAAACTGCCGTAAAAGAATAATCTTTTATAGCAGTTTCTTAATTTTTTATGGCTTAAAGTATGTAATACTTAAAAAATTAGAGTGGAATATTTCCGTGTTTTTTTGCAGGTTTATCCATAGATTGCTTTTCGCTAAGGAATCTAAAACTATCTGCAACATATTTACGAGTTTTTGATGGTTCTATAACTTCCGAAATGTAGCCGCGTTTTGCTGCAATTGTCGGAGTCATAATTTCCTGCTCGTATTGTGTTTTCTTTTCTGCAACGTATTCTGCTTTTTCAGGGTCTTTAAGTTCTTTTGCATAAAGAATTCCAACGGCACCGTCGGCACCCATAACTGCAATTTCTGAACAAGGCCATGCGTAAACGTAGTCTGCACCGATGTGTTTTGAACACATTGCAATGTATGCTCCGCCGTAAGCTTTTCGTGTAATTACTGTTACTTTTGGAACTGTAGATTCAGAATATGCATAAATTACTTTTGCACCGTGACGGATAATTCCTTTTTGTTCTTCCTGTGGACCTGGAATAAAGCCTGGAACATCAACAAATGTAAGAATCGGAATATTATATGCGTCGCAATAGCGTACGTGACGAGCAATTTTATCTGAAGCATCGCAGTCAAGAACGCCGCCCATTCCAAGAGGGTTATTTGCTACAATACCAACAGAACGACCTTCGATTTTTGCAAAGCCAGTTACACAATTTATTGCAAATTCTGCTGATGTTTCAAAGAATGAAGAATCATCTGTAACATCTTCGATAACTTCGCGAATGTCATAGCCTTTTCGTGTATTTTCTGGAAGAATTTTTTCTATGTGTCTTACTTTTTTATGTTCATCGTACTTGAATTTTGCAGCCTGAACAATTTCATCGCCATAGTAATGTGGTATGTAGTCCAAAAGTTTTCTAACCTTATCAAAACATTCTGGTTCAGAAATACAGCGGAAGTGTGCAACTCCAGATTTCTTTGAATGAATTGAAGCTCCGCCTAAATCTTCTGCTGAAATATCCATAAACATTACGGATTTTACAACTTTTGGTCCTGTAATAAAGAGCTGCGAAACTTTATCTACTGCAAAAATAAAATCAGTGATTCCTGGTGAATAAACTGCACCACCAGCACATGGACCTGCAATGATTGAAATCTGTGGAACTGAGCCTGACGCTCTTACATTCTGGTAAAAAAGGTCACCGTAACCGCAAAGAGCGTCTACACCTTCCTGAATTCTTGCTCCGCCCGAATCATTAATTCCAATTACCGGACATCTTGCCTGAATGGCTTTATCAATAAGTTCTGCAATCTTTTTTCCATGCATTAAACCAAGGGAGCCACCTTGAACTGTAAAATCCTGTGCATAAACGGCAACTTTTCTTCCGTTGATTGTTCCAAACCCTGTGATTACGCCGTCATATGGAATATCTTTTTTATCCATTCCGAAACTTGTGCAATTGTGGCGAACTCCTGAATAAATTTCCATAAAAGAATCTTTGTCTACAAGATGATTGATTCGTTCAATGGCATGCCATTTGCCCTTTTCATGCTGTTTTTCAACATTATATGTGTAAGCCATCTATGTGGTAACCTCCAGAAAACACTTTTGGTCTTTAGTTTATATAATCACTGTTTTAGTGTCAATGACATTTTTTTGAAAAATGTCATAATAGGGCAAATGTCAAGTTTATAAAATGTTTTAGTAGCCGATTTTATCTAATCGTTCTTTTTCTGCAATTAAAGACGCTTTTGACGGAAGCCAGTCATATTTTTCTCTTAAAGAATCTAATGCATCTATTTCATTTTTGTATTCTTTTAGGGCGTTTTTATAGTCAAGGGAAACTTGTAACGGCAAAAAATATCTGCTTGAACTTTTTTGCTCAAGTTTTAAGATTGTCCATGCTTTTTCTGAAAATCTTAAGGTTACAGTGGTATTAAATTGTTCAACTTGTATAAGGTTATCCTGATTATGTACAAGAAAATATTTTACATTGTGAATTGAATCCGGTGATTTTTCAATTTTTGTTTTTGAACCATCTTCTGCAAAAATCTTTCTTGAAGGATGATTCTTTTTTGTTGGAACTTTTATGTCTAAAATATAAGGTTTTTCGTCTATATAAAAATTGGTTATACCATAAATGTAATGCGAATACGATTTTGTTGTATCCGGTTCAAAGAAAAACCAGTTTTCAGGCGTAGAAATTCCTGAATCAAAGTTGTATGCACTTTTCATCTGCCCGGTAAGATAAATCTGCGGAACTTTTGAAATATAACCTTGTGCCTGAGGACAGTCTTTTGCGGCACAGAGCATTAAATCTGTGTCCATTGTGTGTAAGCCTTTATAAAAAACTTGGACGGTCTGTAAAGAATCCAGTCCTATTGTAACGGGCTTTTTTCCGTTTTCTTTTATAATTGAAGAAATAGCAAGTGCAAAAAAGATAAGAGTTCCGCAGAGCGCGATTGCTAAAGGTGTATTTTTTTGAACAAAACGTTTTTGTTTTAGGTGTGTCTTTTGTTTTTTTATATAACTTTCAGAGAGTTTTATAAAATCTTCCTGTGGAATTTTATGATTATTACTTTCGTTTTCAAAAAGTTCTTTTTTTAGGCTTTCCAATGGAAATGTTTTTTCCAGCAATTTTCCAAGCAAAAGATTATTTATTGAGAGTGCAAGTTCTTTATTTATTCCATTAATTTCATATTCAAGCGGAATAAAGTTTCTATCGCTGATTTTTCTGTCGTTTTCTTGTGAATATGGGAGTTTTTTAGAAAGTGCAAAGTATGAAAAACAGCCTAAAGAGAACGACATTGCGTCATTTTTTTTTGCAAGAAAATCCCTCCAGTCGTTTTGAAAATAATTGTAAAGCGTTTTTCCAAAGTTAGCACAGGAACTGTCAAAAGTTTTTTCCGGTAAAAAAAGAATTTCTTGATTTTCTGTGTTTATAATTATTGCTTCAGGACCATTACACGGAAGTTCTTTATTTTGTTTAATTGCGTTTACATAACATTCGCAAACGGCATAAAGGTATTCGTTTTTTTTAACTTCGTCTTTGTAAAATAATTTTGAAAGTGGACTTCCATTAAATGAACCACAGAAAGATACTGTTGTTTCTTCTGTTTTTATTTCGTCAAACTTCCATAAAGAAAAATTGTTCCATTCACCGTTTTCATCTTTTTTTACTTTTGTGCCATATTCGTTCAATAAAAGAGAGAACTTTGTTTTTGCAAACATTATTTCGTTTAGACCGCTATTTAAAAATAGTTTTCCGTTTTCTGTTGTTACAATGTCTGTAGGGGTAAGTGCTTCGTTCATATTTTTCTCTAAAAATTATATTTACCAGTCACGCTGGATATACGTGGCTTTTGGTCTTGCGGTAATGTCTACACGGCGGTTTTGTGCTCTGCCTTCTTCTGTATCGTTTTTGGCGATTGGGCGGGTAGCACCGTATCCTTTATATGTAAAGATTTTTTCTGGAATTCCTTCGTTTACAAGGGCTTTCATTACAGTTCTAGTGCGTTCAATCGAAAGATTCATTTGTCCTATTGGTTTTCCTAAATCTGCGGTGTGTCCTTCTACAAGAATCGTAAATTCATTATTTTTAATGATTTGTGAAAGCATATCTGCTATTTTTTGTATGCGTGGCGTTTCTTGCGGCAAAAGTTCAGGCGAATCGGGAATGAACTTTAAATCAACGCTAAAAAGAATACCTGTTAGGCTATCTTTTACTTCGATGTCTGGAACTTTATTTTCATAAACATATTTTTTTATTTTGCGGAAAGTTGCGTAATATTCAGGATTTTTTTCTGGTATGGAAATGTCATGAATAAGGTTTTCTTTATCAAGAAGAATAACAACTTTTCCTTCTGTTAAAAGATTTCTGTTTTTTTCTACTGTAAGAATTTTTAATGCATCTTTTTTTCGTATTATCGGGTCTGTTCTGTTTCTGCCGTAAACACGGTAAGTTTTTATGTAAAGTGGATTTTGCCCGATGCGGTCTTCGTAAAGTTCAAAATCGTCTTTGTAGTTGTAATCAACAAGATTGATTTTTTTTACAATTTCGCTTTTTACCATATTTTTTTCATAGAAAATCTGCATGTTTTCATCCCAAATTGTAGGAAAAAACGCTGGATATACCTGGCTTTTTACAAATTCACCGTGAACTGGAAAAGAACCGCGAGCATCAATTATTATTCCTGTAAATTCTTTGCTTGCAACTGTTTCTATCGGTTCTTCGGGTGTGTATGGATAGCGGTGACGCACAAGAATTTCTGAAAGTCTGTTTAAGTTTATTTCATTTTGCAGATTTGCATTTTTTCCGTCCTGCGAGAATGTCGTCGGCGTTTTTTTTGCGTTTTCTATAATTTCTGTAATTTGTTCAAGTGTAATTGTTTCTTCAAGAATAGTATCACCAAGATAGTTTGCTGAATCTACATAAAGCGAAAGCAGCGGATTTTTCAAAAGAAACGGAGTTTTTAAAAGGATAAGGCTTTCGCTGGAATTTCTTGCAGTTGGAAGTTCAAGATTTGCTTTTTGCATATCCAGCGTAATAGATGAAGTAAATGTTCGCTTTGTCCAGTCTATGCTGCTTTTTGCATAAAGAGAAGCATTGTCAATTTGTGCATAAAGAAAATTGACTGACTTTTTGTTAGCATTTAAGGCGAGTACACAAATGACAAAAGCAATTAGTATTTTTTTCATAGTTCTATTTTCGTAAATTTTAATCTTCTGTTTTAGTTAAATATCCAAGAGATTTTAATTCATATTCTGCGGACTTTTTCATTCCTTCGGGAAAACGTAATGTGTATTTCTTTTTTGGTGGTGTTATATGTTTTATAAGAGCACTGTTTAGATTATAAAGTTCAGTGCGGTCAATGCGAAGATTTTGCGAAAGTGTATTTAAATGAACTGAATCGTAAACGGTAACATAGTCAAAAAATCCGGCACGAGTTTCAAGTGTTGCTCCGTTCCATGCACGTGCCTGAGGAAAAGTAACGCCATAATATTTATCGTTTTCTACAACGTCGGCAATTGCAAGTAGTTTTGGAACGTATCCTGCCGCCTGTTCTGATAAATATCCTTTTTCTTTTAAATACCAAAAATCCTGATTTCCTGCTTTTTTTATCGTTCGTTTTAATGCTCCAGCTCCGCAGTTGTATGCAGTTATGGCTAAAAGCCAGTCGCCAAACGTTTTGTAATTTTCATTCAGTTTTTTTAGTGCGGCGTCCGTTGACTTCCATGGGTCAAGGCGTTCATCTACGTATTCATCACATTCTAAAAGTCCTTTTACGCTGTTTAACATAAATTGCCAAAGCCCTGTTGCACCTGATCTTGATTTTGCATTTGGATTGTATTCGGATTCAACAAGTGGTAAATATTCTAAGATTGCAGGCATTTTTTTTTCTTTAAGCTGGTTACGCACAAAGATTCTGTATTGCTCTCCTTTTTCAAGTGTTTTGTAAAGAAAAGTGTGATGTGTTGTTAGATATTTTTTTCGTAAACTTTGCACTGCAGGATTATTCATTCCAGAAAATCCTAGATTTTTATATTTTTGAGAATCATTTATTTGTTCTGCCGAAAAAGGAAAAACAGCAAGTAAAGTTAAAATTATAAAAAAGATTCTAAGCCTTTTTTTTGAATGCATGGTTAAAGTTTTTCGCCGATGTAGATTCCAGCCCATTCCCAGTTTCCATGAATATCAGGATTTAGCGGAAAATTTACTTTTCTAAAGTAAAGGTACCATACAGAAACGTACTGCGACCAGCCGCGTGTGCGTAAATATGCTTCGTTGGAAGTAGACATTTCGTCAAGTTCTTCGTTGTAGCGAACGCGGTTTCCACGCATAAAGTTTTTCATACTGAACTCTTCTTGTGCATTAGGATCCATTTCATCCTGCTTCCATGACATTGAAAAGAAGTTTACCCTGGCTCTGTATTTGTCTAAAGACCTCCAGTCGTAGTTTCTTATTGCTTTTTTTACAGCGTTTTCTAAAGCTGGAAGGCTTTCAAACGTCCAGTCTTTTTCAGAATTATTGAACCCTACAAGTTGGCGGGCTTTTTTATATGCATTCGGTTCTCCTGCAATTTGAATTGTAGAAGAATCCGGCTGTGCCAAAAACATTGAGTACGCTTTTAGAGCTTCGTTCCAGTCGCTTTCTTTTTCGTATTCAAGTGCAAGCCTAAGATATAATTCAGTTATGGAAACGTTTGTTGGAAATCGGTTTATAAGTTCATTAAAGTAATTAATTCTGCAACGCGGATTTGTAGAAATCTGAATAAGATTTTGAAGACACGTAAGATGAATTGAAACGCCTTTTACAAGTAAATCAGAATATTTTACAAGAATGCGGTCAAAATAATATTCTGCAATCGGTTCAGCATTGTCTGCTCGATATGCACACGCTGTAAGGTAAAGCCAATATGCGTTATATGGATCCTGAGGATGTTCTTCTACCCAATCTGTAAGAAAAAGAATAAGTCCCTGATTATCTTTTAAGGAAACAAGATTACTTGCAATTTGATTTACGATTGCGTACCGGCTAACCTGTTCAAGTTCTTCGTTTTTAAGAAGATTAAAAAGTTCTTCCTGCGATTTTTTTATTGCAACTGTGCGTTCATCGTCCTGGTTTTTACATGAAACGTTAAAAATTGAAAAAATTAAAACAATTGTTACAATAAAGGTTCTAAACATGTTTTAAATTTAACATGTTCGTTCATTGTTGGCAAGATAACTCTATTAGTGTATTCTAATATGATTTATATAATAATGAAAATAATGGAAAAGAACTTTGTGGAGATATAATGAAAAAGCCGGAAAGTAAATTCTTAAATTCGATTCTAGCGGTTGGGATGTTTTTTATTTTTATTGGAATTCTTCTTGTTCTTGCTTTTGCAGGAAACAGTCCGGATTTTGCATTTTGGAGCATACCAGTTGTGATTTTTTTTACGGGTATGGTCTTTCTTTATAGTTATATAGCGTTTTCAAAAACACCGTTTAAACTTTTTGTAAGTCTTTGTTTAAGTTTTTATGGAGTTTTTTCACTGATGTTAGTATTTCAACTTTTTTTAGTTGGAGTTGAAAAATTATGGCCGGTATTTGTTCTTCTTACATCGGTTTCGCTTTTTGCTGCGGCACGAAGTACCAAAAAGATTTTTACAATAAATTATGATTTGCCGGCTTTACTTCTTTTTGTACTGGGGAGTATCTTTCTTCTTTTTTCTTTTGATGTAATAAAAATACCACTTGGGCAACTTGCTCTTTTTATATGTCCGGTTACATTGATTTTAGCTGGAACATTTCTTGTTATTTTGTTTTTTCACAGAAAATCTCTTTTGGAAATTCTTCCAGAAAATATGAGCGAAGAACTGAAATCCGAGCCGAATTTTTCCGAAGAAGTAGAGTAGCATTTTAATTTTCGGAAACTTGTGTGTTGTTAAAAAAACTTTGTGCGAAAAAATATAATTTCCTCATCTTTTGCGTTTTGGGTATTGTTGTATTTTTTTCGTGCAAATCTGTTCCAAAATCTTCATCTAGTGTAGGCGGACTTGTTTCTGGAGATTTTGAAGTGCCAAAAGAAGAAGAAAAAACTGCCATAAAAACTTTTGATTCTGCAGAAAAAAAGAACAAAAATTACACATACTTTTCTGCAATAAGCGAAGATATTATGAACGATGTTGAAAATGGTAGCCCATCTTCTTTAAGGCGAGCCGTTCAAACTTTACGAAAACAAACTTCGGATGTTACAGAAAAAGAAAAAGTTCTTATAAAAATCGTATCAGAAATTATGCAGATGGTTTGGACAAATGAACGTGTTGATTGGGAAAATATCGAAGTTTCTTCGGAAAATTCGTACATAGGTGCTATTAATTCTGCAAAAAAAGGTCTTTATGACACTAGTACCGGGAATGTTGATTTTCTTACGATTGTGCTTCCGTCGCTTGTTGTAACAAAAGTTTCGGATGTTTCTTCGTTTTTTAATGATTCGGAAAATGCACTAAAAAAAGGACTTCAGATGCAACCTGATTCTGTTCTTGCTTTTTATCTTCTTGGTCTTTTGTATTACAAAAACGGAATGTACGAAAATGCTTATGAACAGTTTGGAGCGGCATTAAAAAAAGTTCCGGAAATATTTTTAGTTCAGTATTCGTATGCGTTAAATCTTTTTCTTGCAGGAAAAATTCAAGAATCTCAAAAAGAAGTTGAACAGCTGCTTGTAAAATATCCTTCAGATTCCAAAGTTTTAAGCCTTGCTTCTAAAATATTTTTTCAAAAAAAAGATTATTCAAAGGCAGAAGAATATATTTCCAGGGTTTTGCAGCAAAGTCCAAATGACCTAGAATCGTTGCTTTTTAGGGCAAAGATTTTAATTCAAAAAGAAGATTATATTCATGCCGCGTCTTTGCTTGATGTTTATTCGCGGCAGGATAGTTCTTCTAAAGAATATCTTTTGCTTCGTTCAAGAATTCAGTTTGAATGGTCAAAAAATAATAATGCAGCGGTTTCTACAATAGAAAATGCACTTAAACGATACCCTGACGATAAGGAAATCCTTTTGTATGCAGCAAAAATCTGTAGTTCTTCTTCTGTTTTAGTTCTTGGAAAGTCGGCAGAATATTATGCAAATCAAGTTCTTATAGAAGATTCAGAAAATGAGGATGCATTGTATTATG
Source organism: uncultured Treponema sp. (assembly GCA_964482455.1). Taxonomy (GTDB): domain Bacteria; phylum Spirochaetota; class Spirochaetia; order Treponematales; family Treponemataceae; genus Treponema_D. Next base: position 31,268 of record CAYZXM010000004.1, read on the forward strand.
CCACAGAAGGTCTTATTCAAAATAAAGAATGGCAAAAAGCATACGATATAAGTTCAAAATTGATTTTAAAACCCGAAAAAAGAAAAGAATGTCTTTTGCATCATGTAAAAATATGTCTTGCACTAAAAAAATATGATGAAGCATGGAATCTTGTTTCTTCGTTTTATAAAGAATTTCCATCTGATGAAAATGTAATACAGGCGTACATTTCTGTAATGGTTTCTTCCGGAAAGAAAACTCAGGCGTTAAACATAATTGAACAAAAGTTAAAAGAAGGTGTTAATTCAAAGCTAAAAAGTTTTTTGTATTATGAGCGAAGTTTCTTGCATGAAAATGAAAACGACGTTCTTTCTGATTTACGTTCAAGTTTAATTTCAAACCCAAGAAACAGCGATTCTTTGTTTCGTCTTTATGAAATTTATTACGGACAAAATGATTATAGAAAAGCTCAGTATTATCTTAAGCAGGTTGTTGCATTAAATCCAAATGATGCAGAATTAAGAACTTTAAATGAACGCATTAATTCGCTTATAAAATAAATGATTACCGTAAAGACATTTTGTGCAGGTTTTGTTATAATTAAGGAATGAATTCAGTAGAAATAAAATGTGTAAAAAAAGATGGAGTAAACCTTCCGTCATATAAAACCTCTGGGGCTGCAGGTGCAGATGTTTGTGCTTTTGTTAAAAGTCCGATTGTAATAAAAAGTGGAAAAAGAGCAATTATTCCAACAGGTCTTTTTTTTGAAATTCCAGAAGGATACGAAATTCAAGTAAGACCTCGTTCTGGCCTTGCTGCAAAAAATGGCGTTATGGTTTTGAATACTCCAGGAACAATTGATAGCGACTATCGCGGTGAACTTATGGTAATTCTTGCAAACTTAGGCGAAGAAGATTTTACCGTAAACTCTGGTGATAGAATTGCTCAAATTATTGTTGCTCCTGTTACTCAGGGAATTTTTACAAATGTTTCTTCTTTAGGTGAAACAGAACGCGGTTCAAAGGGTTTTGGTTCTACTGGAGTAAAGTAGTGAAATTAAAAAATACCAGTAACTTTTTTGCTGGTTTATCTTTAAAAATAAATTATTTTTTCCGCTTTTTAAGAGTCGCACTTTGTGGTTTTTACCGCAAACGGCTTATGACTCGCATTGTTTTTTTAAGGGAAAAAATAGATTTTTTTCAAAGAAAATATTTACATAAAGGCGAGTTAGGAAACTTTGTTCTTGTTCGTTATATTATAAAGGAACTTTTGCTTTATTTTGGCGTTGCGTTTCTTTTTTTCTTTATGATTTTTTTTGTAAATCAGATTTTACTTTTAATAGAAGAAATCTTAAAAAAACACGTTCCGCTTGCAGACACAATGAGGCTTATGTTTTATTCGCTTCCGGTTGTAATTTCGCAATCTGCACCTTTTGCAACTCTTGTAGGTTTTTTGATGTGTCTTGGGCGATTAATGAGCGACAACGAAGTGCTTATTTTTAGAGCTTCTGGGCTTGGTTACCGTATTATTGCAATTCCTGTTATTATTTTAGGCGTTTTAATTTCCGTTGTTTCGTTCTTTGTAAATGATTATCTTCTTCCTGTTGGAAATATTAATTTTTACAAACTTAAGCGGGAAATTATTGCATCAAATCCTGGTGTTGAAATGGAACCAAATTCTATAAAATTCCTTAATAAATCGATTATTGTAATTGGCGATGTAAATGATTCTAAGATTTCTGACCTTGTTTTTTTTGATGAACGTTCTTCTGATTCACAAAGAATTATCGCCGCAAAAGATTCTGAAATGCTTTCTGCTAAAAAAGAAGGCGTTCTTTTACAGTTAAAGATGGCTTATTCCGTAGTTGCTTCGTTAAAAAAAGATAATCGCAAAGATTATGAAATTTTGGATTCTTCTATGGCGACTCTAAATATTCTTGATTCTCAAGTTTTAGAAAACAGAACGAATATCCTTCCGCGAGAAATGACTTCCTACGATTTAGGCAGAAGAATAAAACGTCTTAAAATGGATAAAAACGCAAGTAAATACAGATTGAATCAATATCGAATGGAATTTCACAAAAAGTTTTCAAATCCGTTTGGTTCAGTTTTTTTTGCACTTCTTGCTCTTCCGCTTGCCTTTATTTTTGGTAAGCATAACGGTCAGACTATTTGTCTTATTTTTGGTCTTGTAATAAGCGTTCTTTATTGGGCAATGATGATTTTAGGTCAGATGTTTGCTTTAAGAATTGGCATTGATGCAATGATTGCAATGTGGCTTCCGGATTTTCTTATTGGAATGATTGGAATTATTCTTTATTTATCATTAAGGCGAAAATGAAATTACATCGTTATCTTTTTAGGCGTTTTCTTCCTATTTTTTTTGGTTCTCTTGGATTTTTTGCCCTTGTTCTAGTTCTTGTTGACCTTTTAATGAATCTTACAAGTTATCTTCAAAATGAAGCGACGGTTAACCAAGTTTTAATGGTTATGATTCTTTATTTACCAAAAACTATATGGTATGCCATGCCTTTAGGAATTCTTTTTGCAGTTGCATACACTTTAAGCGAACTTTATGCAAATAATGAACTTACTGCAATTTTTTCTTCCGGGGTTTCGCTGATTATGTTTGTTTATCCGCTTTTGATTTTTTCTATTTTAATGAGCGTTTTTCTTTTTCTTTTTGAAAATTATTTAGTTGTGCCAACCTCTACGAAAAAAACTGCATTACAAAATACTCTGTTACACAAGGAAGCATCGTTGAATAAAAATAATATTGTCGTAATTTCTGACGGCGGACATATAATTTATAAAGCAAGATTTTATGAAAGTTCTGCAAAAAAACTTTCGGATTTGTATCTTGTTTTTAGAAATGATAAAAAAGAACTTTCTGCAATAATTCATGCAGACAGTGCAAGATGGAATGATTCTTTAGGTCATTGGGTTTTAAATTCTTCCATTGAATACGATTATAATGATGGCGTTATGTCTATTGCGTCTACTGTAAAGCCAGAATATACAGAACGACTTACAGAAGGTTATGAAGTTTTTCAAAATAATGTAGTAGATGTAAAAAATGTTAATGTTCAGCAGGCAAAAGTTTATATTGGGCATTTAAAGCGAGTAGGGCTTCCTTATCAGGAAGAACTTTCGGAATATTATAAAAAATTTGCTTTTCCGTTTATTGTTTTTATTGTTGTTTTTCTTTCTGTTGGGATTTCGGGTAAATCGCGAAAAAATGTACTTTTAATAAGCTTGTCACTTTCTGTAACTGCGGCGGTTTTATTTTATGTAACACAAATGCTGACGATGATTCTTGCAAAATGGGGATATATTTCGCCATTTATGGGTGCATGGTCGCCAGTTTTTATGTTTATATTAATAAGTATTGTCTTGTTGCATTATGCTAGAACTTAATTTTTAAATTATTAATATTTTAATTTGAGGAATTATGAAGATTTTTGATGTTTTACATAAAAGTAAAGATGGGCGTGCAAGAAATGGTCTTCTGACGCTTGCACACGGAACGGTTCACACACCAGTTTTTATGCCGGTAGGAACTTGTGCAACTGTAAAGGCCATTACAAAAGATGACCTTGATGAAATTGGCTTTGAAATTATTCTTGCAAATACTTATCATCTTTTTTTGCGGCCTGGAGCAGATTTAATTCAGCAGGCAGGCGGTTTGCATGGTTTTTCAAAGTTTGAAAGAAATTTCTTAACAGATTCAGGCGGTTTTCAAGTTTTTAGTTTATCATCGCTAAGAAAAATTAATCCGGAAGGCGTAAAATTCCAAAGTCATCTTGATGGAAGTTACCATCTTTTTACGCCGGAAAACGTTGTGCAAACGCAAGTTAAGTTCAATTCTGATATTCAAATGCAGTTAGATGTATGTTCTGGTTATGGAGTTGAAAAAAAAGAAGCAGAACATGCTCTTTCTGTAACAACTGCGTGGGCAAACCGAGCCAAAAATGAATGGAAAAATGCTGTTGAAAATGGATACAAAGGCGTTTTATTTCCGATTGTTCAAGGTAATTTTTTTGAAGATTTAAGAAAGCAAAGTGCAGAATTTGTTTCTTCACTTGATTTACCAGGAATTGCAATTGGTGGCTTAAGCGTAGGGGAGCCGCCAGAAGTTTTTTCTAATTTTTTAAAGTTTACAATGCAATATTTAACTGAAGAAAAACCAGTTTATGTTATGGGAATTGGAACTCCTGAATATATTTTAGAGGCCGTTTCTAATGGGGTTGATATGTTTGACTGCGTTTTACCGACACGAAATGCAAGAAATGGTTCTTATTTTACCCATGATGGCCCGCTTACAATAAAGCAGGAACGTTTTAAAGCCGATTTTAAGCCGATTGACAGTGAATGTAATTGTAAAGTTTGCCGCACATATAGTCGTGCATATTTAAGACACCTTTTTAAAGAGCAGGAAATTTTAAGTTCGATACTTGCAAGTTATCATAATCTTTATTTTTTGCATAATCTTATGAAAGAAATTAGAACTTCTATACAAAACGATTCTTTTGAACTTTACAAAAAGAACTTTTTAGAAAGGTATAAAAGGGGGAACATTCAGTGAAAAAGTTTTTCTTTTTTTTTATTTTTTCATTCAGTTTTATAATTTGTGCAGAGAATTCGCCTGAATTATCTGAACTTTCTAAAGAAACTTTATCCACAGATATTTCTAATGATGATTCAGAGAATAGTTTTTTAGAAAGCGAAGAAGATTCTAAAAATAATCTACTAAGCGAAGAAGCGGAAGAAACTAGTGAAAATTCTACAACGGAAGAACTTGATATAACAGAAGAAGATTCCCAAACAGAAGAAAACGACCAAGCAGAAGAAGACGAAGGTTTTTATTCAGGTGATATTGCTGCAATAAAGGTTGAAATTCCAGAGGCAGCAAAACCGTTACCAGCAGACCCTGAAAAAATAAAAGAACTTCAAAAAAAAGATTCAGACGGTTCGGAGTTTGAAGAAAATTCAACAACACTTTCATATGGAACGCCGTCAGAAATTAATTCTGTTGTAGATAAAATTGTAGAATCAGAAGATATAAGATATAACGATGTTTTATATGAGCTTTTTCAAAAAACTGCAAGTAACGATGTACGCCAAAAAATTTTAGGCTATTTTGCAAAACAAAAAGACCCATGCCTTTCAGATTATGCAGTAACCATTCTTGACGACCCTTACGATACGCCACTTGCAGTTGTTCAAGAATGTATGAATTATGTTTCGGAGGTTGGTTGCAAAAACGCCGCTCCTGCACTTGTAAAACTTATAGAAGCAGGCGAAGAAAAATATTTTACTCCAGCTTTGTCGGCACTTGGAAAAACTGGAGGACAAGATGAAGCACTTTACATTGCAAAATTCCTTGAACATGATGACCTTGAAGTTGCCCAGCGGCAAGCCCTTATGCGAACTCTTGGGCAAATGAATGCAGTAAAAACTTTTGATTCTGTTGTAAAAATTGCACAAGACGAAGATGAAAATTCGTTTGTTCGTATGTATGCTGCCGAAGCAATTGGAAATATGAAAAAAGAAGAAGCAATTCCAGTTTTAGTTTCTCTTTATGAAACCGATGATCCGAATATGCGTGAATATTGCATAAAAGGTCTTAAGAATTTTCCTGATTCAAAAAAAGCAAAAGATACAATAATGCAATCTATTCGCGATGAGCATGTAAAAGTAAGACTTCAGGCCGTAAAAGCGGCAAAAGAAATGAAAATGACAGATGCAATTGATTTTCTTATTTACCGGGCAAAAAACGATTCGGAAAATTCTGTAAAAAAAGAGTGTTATCCGGCAATTGCAGAACTTGATGTAAAAAAAGGAAATGATTTTCTTATAAAGCAAATTACTGATAAAAAAGTTCCCGATTCTGCAAAAGCAATGGCGTCGGAAGCACTTTTAAAAACAGGAAGAGATACTGGAACAAAAGAAATTGCAGTACTTGCAAAAGAATGTGTAAATGACGCAAAAAGAAAATCTTTGTGTTCTTCACTTGGAAAACTTATTGCAAAATATATGAAACCTGATTTTGAAGAAGTTGCAGTTCTTTACGTTCAATCAAAAGAAGCCCAAGTTGCCTCTCTTGGGTTAGATATGTATAAAGCAGACCGTTCAGAAACTGTAAAATCTGCCGTAAAGGAACTTGCAGAAGACAAAAAACGCAATTCTTCTAACCGAAAACGAGCAAGAAAACTTCTTGGCATGGAAGAAGAAGATTCTGTTTCCACTGAAAAAAGCGATACAGAAAAAAAAGATGTTTTACAAGATAAAGAAAACAAGCAGGAAAAATCATCAGAAGCAAAAAATGCTGTAGAAAAGCCTACAGCATCAACAGTATCAAGTGAGCAAAATTTAGAAGACGCAAAATAGCAAAGTAAAAAACGTTATTTTAGTTTATTTTATAAGAGAGTTTAAAAGACTATAACGTTCGTTTAACCTGCTTTTTTGTTCATCTGTAAAGAAATCTTCTGAATCAACAAGCGTTTCAAGCGAAGAAAGGCTTTCGTTTAATGCGGTTGAAAAACCGCGTGAAACTTTGTGCCAATATGTTCCGTTTCCATCAGTAAACAAGCAGATAAAGCCGTATTCTTTGCTTTTTTGCTTTGCAACAACAACTTTAAGAATATTTTCTGCCTCATTTACTATTTTTTCAGAAGAATCAGGTTCAGAAATGTTTACATTTAATTTTCTGTTCCATTCATTTTCACTTATTGGCGAAAGATTAATTTTTTTTGCAATTTTTATAACAGTCGAAAGTTTTTCATTTTCAAGAAGTGTAAAACCGTTTTTAAATACGATTTTGCATAAAATATTTCCCATCGTCTTTATTTTTTCTGTATTATCTTCGGCATTTACAGCAACAATAAAGTCTTCAAAAGGCAATTCAAGCTGTTTTTTTCCTTTTTTTAGTTTTATAGTAAAAACTTTTCCACCAAAAGAAATTGTGCTTTCATCTTTTGTCTTTTCTTTTTTTGCTTCTTTTTCCTTCTGTTTTTTATAAATATGCATTTCATATTCGTCTGCCTGCATTTCTAGTGTTTTAGTAGAACGAATATTCTCCAGCTTTTTTAATAAATCAGGCGAAATCTGGTTAAGAATTGATTTTGTAAGCGGAGAAACGCTCATTGCGTACATTCTGCTGGTTCGCACAATTTCGCCAGAAACGATATAAAGCGGATCCTGCTTAAACATAACAGAGCCAGGATGGATAAAAATATTATCTGCCGTAAGCGATTTGTAACATTCTTTCTTTTTTCGTATGCAGACAAATTGAATCATTCCGGCACCAATACAAGTAAGATAGTCAGCTTTATTTCCGCCACCAAGAATTGGAATGTTCAAATGAAAAACAATATCTTTAAGTTGAACGTTTATATTTTCAATTTCCCGCATAATTCGTTCATCAAGATAATTTTTCTTGCAAAAACGTTCTTTTTTTGCATCTGTGTCGCACTTTATCCACGCATCAAAAATATTTAAGTAACTTACAAAATCACCTTGAACATCTCTAAATGTATGGTGGGCTTTTCGGGCGTTCATTTCTTCACCAGGAGGAAGAACAAAAGGACTGTTCGCACTTAAAAAAGATGCAGCAATAAGAATTTCTTCAAGAACATTTGGATAACGCATTATTGATTCTACAATTATGCGGCTGATTCGTGGTTCCAATGGAAAAGTAACCATTAATTTTCCTATTGAAGAAAGCGAATTATCTTTATCTAATGCACCCAGCATATTTAAAGTTTCGACTGCACCAAAAATGTTTTCTCTTCCTGGTGGGGAAATATAGTCAAAACCTGCAAAATCCGTTATCCCTAAATCCGCCATTTGAAGAATTACTTCGCTTAAATCGGTTCTGTAAATTTCTTCTGTTGTGTACATTGGGCGAGTTTCAAAATCTTTTTTAGGATAAAGTCGGTAGCAAGTGCCAGGTCTTGTTCGGCCGGCTCTTCCTCGTCTTTGATTACAACTTGCTTTACTAACCTGAGTTTCTATAAGACTTGATGTAAAAGAATGCGGATTATAAAAGTTCAGTTTTGCAAGACCAGAATCAATTACATAAGTAATGTCAGAAATTGTAACAGAAGTTTCTGCAATGTTCGTTGAAATTATTACTTTCTTTTTTCCACGTGGAGCAGGCAAGAATACTCGTTCTTGATCTTCTTTTGAAAGACGGCCATAAAGTGGAAGTGTATGTATTTTATGCGAAAAACTTGAATGATCTAAAAGCGTCATACAATCTTTTATAATTTTTTCACCAGGAAGGAATATAAGAATTCCTCCATCGTCGTCATTTTGAAGTATTCTTTCTACAGTCGTGCTGATTTTTAGTAAAAGAGCATTGCTTGCGTTTTCGCTGATTGTACTTGCCGTTATTGCCGGCGGATCGTATACCATTGTTACAGGAAATGTTTGCGTTTCAATTGAAACAATCGGGCAGTGGTTAAAATATTTACTGAACGCTTCTGCATTTATGGTTGCGGAACTTACAATAACGCGGAATTCTTTGCGTTCCTCTAAAATTCGTTTTAGTAAACCAAGTACAAAATCAATGTTTAAACTTCTTTCATGGGCTTCGTCTACCATAACAACAGAATATTTACTCAACCATGGGTCAAGTTTCATTTCCTGCAAAAGAATTCCATCGGTCATGATTTTTATCTTTGTAGTAGCGTCAGTTTTGTCTTCAAAACGCATTTTATAGCCTACAAGACCTGGGTAAGTTGTTCCAAGCTGCTTTGCAATAAATTCGCTTACACTTAAGGCAGCAATTCTGCGCGGTTGAGTAACAGCAATCATTCCAGTCTGGTCGTAACCGGCTTCATGTAAGATAACTGGAAGTTGCGTTGTTTTTCCAGAACCAGTAGGACTTTGAACTACTACAACTTGATTATCTTTTAATGCACTAAGAATTCTTTCTTTTTGTTCATATACAGGAAGAGATTTATAATCTATTGCCATATTATAGTTTCCTTAATATTTTCTGTTATGTTTTTTCTTTCCTGAATGTATCCAGCCCATTTTGTTCTTTTGTTATCGTTCAGGTATTGTATAAAATCATCATCTAAGAATCTTATAACAAATTCCCAAAGAGTATTTATATACGTTGTGATTAAAATTTTTTCAGTTTTTTCAATGTATGGCTCAGGATTTTTTAAATCTTTTCTAAAGCAAAGTTTAAGCATCATTCCGTCGCCAGTGTCGTCACGAGGATTTTTAGGATTATTAAAATCCGGCTCCCATCTTTGACCGCTTATAACATTTCCATTTCCGTATATTATAGCACTTTTTAAAAGTTTTGTTTCATTTTCGCCTTTAAGCTCTATTTCGCGTACAATATGCGGATGATTTGTCCAAACGACATCAACACATTTTTCTGTAAGTGAACGGTAATACTCTTTTCTTTTCTGTTCAACCATTCTTATGTATTCAGGTTCATCGCTATGAATTGAAACTACCATAATATCGCAGGGATTTTCGTTTCGTAGTTGTAAAAGATAGTCAGAAAATTCTTCCCAATTCTTTTTTGTAGAAACAACATAATTTAAGTATGAGCGATAATCAGGTCTATTTAAGATTTCAGTTACTGCAACAAAAAGAATCTTCCATTTTCCATTTTGAATAATTTTATAGGAAATTTTTTCGTGCGGCTTTTCATTAATTCCGCAAAAATAAACCGGGCGTACGCTGTCTTTTGTATTTTTTTCAACAGATGTAGCCCATTCTAGTGTTTTTTTGATTCCGCCTAATCCCTGGTCGTTTGTATGATTATTTACAAGTGAAAAAACGTTAAAACCTGCTTTAATGGCTTCTTGCGGGTAGGAAGGCTGCATATTAAAATTAGGGTAGGGCGAAAAAGGTAAATCTTTATCAACAGGAGCTTCTATATTTGCAAATGCAAAGTCAGATTCTTTTATTGTAGGACTTATTTCTTTCCAGATTTTTTCATAATTTTTCATATTATAGTTTGGTCTGTGAGCCATAATATCGCCCGCAAATAAAAGAGTTATGCGTTCACAATTTTTATCTTCGATATTTTTTTTAGCAGGTTCATTTAGTGTTTTACAAGAAAAGAAAATGTTACAAAGAAATACACTAATTAATAAAAACTTTAATCTCATCTATAAAAAAGTATAACATAAAATTTAAAATATTTGTTATTTTTCATCTGTTTTGACTGTTGAATATAAAATAAATCTGTTATAATCATTTGAAATCAACAAAAAAAAGTAAAACTATGAGTGAAAAAGAAAATAAACTTCAAAAAATCGTAGAGTTGGAATTAAGTCTTGATGAAATAAAAGATGCGGACGTACTTCTTGAACGTATCCTTACAGAGTCCAGAAAGATTGTAAATGCTGATGCTGGGTCAATTTATGTACGCGATGGTGAAAAGTTAAAAGTAAAATATGCACAGAATGATACTCAACTTAGGGAATTGCCGCCAGGAGAAAAACTTCCATATCTTTTCTTTTCTTTCCCAATAAATAAAAGTTCTATTGCAGGTTACGTTGCAGAAACAAAAGAAGCTTTAAATATTCCAAATGCGTACGAAATTCCAAAAGATAGACCATATAAGTTTAATAATCAAACAGACCTGACTACAAATTATAGAACGCAATCAATCTATACTTTTCCGCTTGTTATGAATAATGGTATTCTTCTTGGTGTTCTTCAGATTATAAATAAACTTGATGAAAACGGTGTTGCTGTAGAATTTAACGAAGAAGATGGAATGTTTTTAAATCATTTTGCTCTTGCTGCAGTGCGAGCATTACAGCACGCTTATACAACAAAAGAAACTCATAAAAAAATGCTTAAAATGTCGGAATTCCGTGATCCAAAAGAAACTTATCTTCATACAGAGAGAGTTTCTAGTATTTCGCTTGAAATATATGACCGTTGGGCATTCGACAAGAATATTGCAGAAAGTATCCGACATACCTACCGCGATAATTTAAAGATTGCAGCAAAATTTCATGATATAGGAAAGGTTGGAATTTCTGATATTGTATTAAAAAAGCCAGGACGCTTTGACGAAGAAGAACGAGGCATTATAAAAGGACATACTTGTATTGGTGCCCAACTTTTTGAACCTCCTGAAAACGATCTTGATGTTATGTGCCGCGATGTTGCACTTTGCCATCACGAACGTTACGACGGTGGCGAAGCAGGTTATCCTGGTAAAGATTATTATAACGGCGAATACGCAAACTTTGAAATTGGTACTCCAATAAAAAAGACAGTTCCATTAAAAGGCGAAGAAATACCACTTGCAGCTCGTATTGTTGCTGTTGCAGACGTTTTTGATGCACTTTCGCACAAACGATGTTATAAAGACGCATGGTCTATTGACGATGCATTTCTTGAAATTCAAAATTGTTCTGGAACACAGTTTGACCCTGAAGTTGTGCTTGCATTTATGAAAGTTCGTGACAGAATCGAAAAGATTCTTATAAACTTTCAGGATTAATTGTCCGCATAACTTTTTCTACACTTTTAATGTATTTTTCAAGCATTTCGTTGGAATAGTTTTTTTCTTTTTTTCCACCAAACCCCAGCGAAGAAAGTTGCAGATTCAAGGCACTGTCTTGAATCCTGTACTTTATGTTGCTTTTTTCAAAAATATATCCGCGGTCATTTAAAGTTGTAATATTTTTATTTACAAGCCGTTCGGCAAGAAAAATATCCTTTGTAACAACAATATCGTTATCTTGTGCGTGTTCAAAAATGTAGTCATCGGCTGCATCTTTTTTTTCTTCGCATATTGTCATTGTGTATTCTGCGTTTTTTATTTTAACATCGTGATTTGCAACAACATTTAATTTTATCTTTTTTTGTTTGCAGTATTGTGCAGTAAAATTTAAAACAAGAGAAGGACAATTATCTGCATCAATATAAAACGTCATTTTAAAACTCTATCAATTTTTTCTATTAAGGATTTTGTTATTCTGTCGGCTTCTTGGTCTGTAGAATTGTTTTCTAATGCTGTTTGAAATTTAATTGAACGGCTTTTAGCCTTATAAAGTTCATCGCTAAGCATAACACCTGCAAGAATTGATATTTTTAGTGGATCAGATAAAGAGCCGCCGTCTTCTATCTGTTTTACAATTCTTTTATAGTAGCCTAAAATTTTTTCAAGATACGCCGTATCTTCATCTGCTTTAATTGAAAAAGATGTTCCTAAAAGATCTATTTGAAGTGTACCCTTTGCCATAAAACCCGACTAAAAAATATCAAACTGTCCGTTTTCGTCTTCGTCTAATGGAGTGCCTTCATCAGCAAAAAGAGGCTGCTCTTGCTGTTCCTGTCGTTCTTGTACTTCTTGCTGAGTCTGTTGTTCCTGTTGTACAGGTTCGATTTGCTCTTCTTGGTTAGTAGAAGTTTCTTCTTTAGGTTGAACATTTTGCATATTATTAAAATCAACCGTAGTTGTTATAGAAGAATTTTGAACTGGAGCAGGGTTTTCTATAGTTTGTGAATCTTGTGTAGTTTTAGAAGTTTGAACTTCTTGAATAGTTTGTTCAGAAGACACTTGACCACTGGCATTCAATACAGAATTTTCTATTGAATTTAAGCGGTCAAGTGCTTTTAAGATTCCGCTTTCAATCTTATCTTGATTTGATTCAAAGTTAGAAAGTTGCTCCGTTTTAGAAGAAAGCGAGTTTGTGAGCTCAGAACATTTACTGCGCAGAGCATCGTTTTCTGCCTGTAGCTGTGCAATTTTTGCAACAGCACTTTCTACTTTTTGTTCAAGTAACAAAATCTGATTGAGCGAAATCATATTTTAGTTCCTTATGCTTTTAAAGCATTCTTTGCAGTTTCTACAACTGCTTTAAAAGCTACAGGATCTTCAATAGCCATATTTGAAAGAACTTTACGATTAAGCTTTACACCAGCTTTTGTAAGTCCATCAATAAAGCGTGAATATGAAAGACCTTCATCACGAACAGCAGCGTTAATACGTGCAATCCATAAAGCACGGAAATTACCTTTGCGGTCGCGACGATCAACATAAGCATGGTTTAATGCTTTTGTTACAGCATCTTTTGCAGGTTTATAATTTGACTTTCTATCACCAATAAAACCTTTAGCAAGCTTTAAGATTTTTACACGGCGATTCTTTCTTTTTGATCCGTCTATTGCTCTTGACATATTTTACTCCATTAACCGTATGGCAACATCTGCTTACGGATTTTCTTTGCATCAGCTTCTGCAAGGATTCCTGTTTCACGAAGCTGTCTTTTTCGTTTTGCTGAACGTTTTGTCAAAATATGACGAAGGTTCTGCTTCTTGTACTTAATCTTTCCACTGCCAGTTGTTGAATAACGTTTTGCAGCAGATTTCTTTGTTTTCATCTTAGGCATTATTTTTACCTCAATTCTTTTATTTGGCTTTTGCAGAAATTGTCATGGACATTGTTTTACCATCCATTGCTGGCTGTTTTTCCACAACATACGCTGAAGTAAGCCTTTTCAACACTTCATTCAAGACATCATAACCAAGGTCTGTGTGTGCAAGTTCACGTCCGCGAAAACGGATTGTAACTTTTACTTTATTACCTTCGTCAAGAAATTCTTGTACATGCTTGGCTTTTGTATCAAGATCACCCGGACCAATTTTAGGTTGCATTCGGATTTCTTTTAACTTAAGCACTTTCTGGTTCTTTTTGGATTCACGGAGCTTTTTTTCCTGTTCAAACCTGTACTTGCCATAATCAAGTATTTTACAAACTGGCGGGTTTGCATTAGGACTTACCTCAACAAGATCAAGATCTTTTTCGCTAGCCATCTTAACGGCTTCCACAGTTGGAACAATTCCTTTCTGGTTTCCCTCGTCATCGATAAGCCGAACCTCGCGGACACGGATCATATTATTTATCCTTAGTCCCTTGTTGTTGTTTTTGTTGTTGTCCTGGTATGCCAACTATCCTCCTCGTGTTCATAAAACACAAAATACATGTAAACGTAGATATAATTATATAGTAAAAAAATGCAATTTGTCTATATTATAAAAAAAAGAATACGCAATTTATTTTTTATAATTTTCTTTTTAATTTTATTGTAAAACTATTTTTATGGTGGTATTTTAAAAAGACTCTTTATGGGTAGAATCTGACTGTTTTTAAGCAGCCACGAAAATTAAGAGGATTATATGGATTTTATTAAACAGTTAAGGGACAAAGCAAAGGCTAAAAATAAAACTATTGTTTTGTGCGAAGGTGAAGATAAGCGCGTTGTAGAGGCTGCTTCTTCTGTTTCAAAACTTGGAATTGCAAAAATAATTCTTTTGGGAAACAAATCTGAAATTGAAAAGTTTGGTTTTGATATGTCTGGCGTGAACATTGTAGATCCTCAGATTGATTCAAACGCAGATAAATATGCAGAACTTCTTTTTAAAGCAAGAGAAGGAAAGATTAATAAAAAAACAGGACTTCCTGAATATGCAGATGTAAATGCAGCAAAAGCATCTATTTTAAAAGATTATACAATGTACGGTGCTCTTATATTAAAAGCTGGAAATGCAGATGGCTTTGTTTCTGGTGCGTGCCATTCAACTGCAAACACACTTAGACCTGGACTTCAGGTTATTAAAACTGCTCCTGGAATTAAAACTGTTTCTTCTTGCTTTTTAATGGTTGCCCCGGCAACTGGCAATAAATATGTTCCAGACGGAATTGCTGTTTTTGGCGACTGTGCAGTAAATATTGAACCATCTGCTGAAGAACTTTGTGATATTGCAATTGCTTCTGCAAAAACTGCAAAGAATATTGCAGGAATCGAACCAAAAGTTGCAATGCTTTCTTTTTCTACAAAAGGTTCAGGAAATGATTCTAAGTTCCACGATACTGTTTCTAAAGTACAAAAAGCAACTGAACTTGCAAAAGCTGCGGCTCCAGAACTTGCTCTTGACGGCGAATTCCAGTTTGATGCAGCAATTGCTCCTGAAGTAGGTGAGTTAAAAGCACCGGGAAGCAAAGTTGCAGGACACGCAAATGTATTTATTTTCCCTAACATAAATGCTGGAAACATTGGTTATAAGATTTGTGCAAGAATGGGCGGCTGGAAGGCAATCGGCCCAGTATGTCAGGGTTTTGCAAAACCATTAAATGACCTTTCACGTGGCTGCACAGTTGATGAAATTATTGACACTGTTGCCGTAACAGCATTACAGGCTGAATAAAAAATATACTGTTTTACAAAAGGGACTGACGGATTGTTAGTTTAGGATGACAGCATTTTTATAATCGCCTGCCTTTCGCTTTGAAGGGCAGGCGTTTTTTTTTATAGACACGGATTTTCCATTAAATCTTCGTTTCAAAAATATATCTTTTTAGCAAGAATCCGCAGAAATATGGGAATGTATAAAACTTACCGTTAAAGCCGATGTTTTTGTTGCAGAGTTTTATTCCGTATTTTATGTCTGGGTATTTTTCTTTTTCAATCAGATTTTTTAGAGAAACGGTCGCGTTGTCATTTGCTTTTACTTCTACAGGAATTAAAGATGAAGCATCGCGGATAAAAAAATCCATTTCAACTGTGGATTTTTCGTTTTTGTAATAATAAAGATCATAGCCTTGTTTAGTTAGCATATCTGCAACGATGTTTTCGTAAATTGCACCTTTGTAAAGATTAAAATTTTTATTCTGCCGTAAATCCGCCTGTGATTCTTGGTCAAGACTTGCAATTAAAAGCCCTGTGTCCCTATAGTAAATCTTAAAATCTGATGGATTGTAATTCCCTTTTAATGGAAGTTCAGCTTGTTCAAGGCAGTAGCATACATTTATAATTCCAGCATCCTTTAGCCAGTCTACCGTGCCAACATATTCGCGGTTCCTTGCCCCCGCACTTACTTTTGTAATTTGAAAGCGTTTATTTTCTTTTGCCAAAAAAACTGGAATGTGATTATAAATATTTTTTACTTTTGCTTTATCAAGTCCCTGGACATATTTTGTGATGTCTTCTTCGTAGGCGGCTAAAATCTGTTTTTGTTCTGCAAGAGTCCCTGAATAATTTTTTTGTTCAACAAAGAGCCGTACAACTTTTGGCATTCCGCCCAAGGTCATATATTCCCTAAAATTTTCAAGCCAGACATTGTATTCAGTTTCGCTAAAAGGCTGAGTATTTTTTATGTGTTCAAAAATCGTTTCAATCTGTTCGTCGCTATAGCCTTTTGCCCAAAGAAATTCTTCAAAATCAAGCGAGTGCATTTCGTAATCCTGTTTATAGCCCACGCTTACGGAAGTAATTTGATTGTAATTTACGCCCAAAAGCGAACCTGAACAAATTACATCATATTTTCCATCGAGTTTAAAAAACTTAAGGCTTGTGGTGCAGTCGGGATAGGCTTGAATTTCATCAAAAAGAATGAGCGTTTCGCCCGGTACAAATCTTAAGTCCGGATTTATAAGCGTAATCTGCCTGATGATTGCCTCTGGAGAATAGCCTGCACTAAAAATCGTTTTGTATTCTGGAGATGTTATAAAATTAATTTCTATAAAATATTTGTAGTTTTGGGCGAATTTTTCTATTGAAAAAGTCTTTCCAATCTGTCGGGCCCCTTTTATTATAAGTGGCAGGCGGTCTGGATTTTGTTTCCATTTAAGTAAAAAACTGTCTATCTTTCGTCTTAAAACCATGATTTTCCTTCTATCACATTTTTCCTGTTAATTTTAAGCATTTTATCACATTTTTCCAACTGAATTTAAGTAAAAAATCACATTTTATCCTTTTATTGTAGTAAGGTAGGTATCACAGTTAAAATTCAGTCGATGCAAGGTTAAAATTCAGTCGATGCACAGTTAAAATTTAGTCGGATCACCGTTAAAATTTAGCCTATATCACAGTTAAAATTTAGTCGGATCACTGTTAAAATTTAGGCTATATCACTGTTAAAATTTAGGCTGTAGCAAATTGGAAAGATGCTGAAAGTGTTTTCTGTAAAATATTGCTTTACTATTTGCACTAGTTACAAAAAAAGATAAGTGCTAAAATCTAAAACCAATGACTGACGATGAACTTTTAAAAGAATCTTATGATAAGATTTTAATAGAATTAAATAACACATATTTACATTATAAAAAAGATAATTTTGACTACACAGCTGAACTTCTTGAAGATTTTTCTGATACAATGGAAATCTTAAAAGACATTTTAAAAGATGGCTCTTCTGTAGAATCTCTTAAAAAACTTGATGAAGAAGATTATGCATTTATGTACGAACTTTTAAATGACTATGCAGAAACTTTTGTTATAGATGGAAGAACAAAAGACACTTTAAGCCGTGATACAAAAAAATATGAGCAGCTTTTAGAACTTCTTTCTGTTTTACAGGAAAATTATGTGCCGCAGGAATATGATTGTAAAGAAGACGATGATTTTTTAGATAACGAGGCAGATTAAATGAACAGAAATCTAAAAGGAACTGAACAAAAAAGAGTAAAAAAGATAGATTTTGGCCATGAAACTATAAAAGTTCTTTATGAAGATGAATATCTTGCAGTTATTTTAAAGCCAAGCGGAATGCTTTCTGTTCCGTACCCTGGAAGTAGCGGAAAAACCGCTCTTTATGCACTTGAGCAGATTATGCGTAAAAACGGAACTTTTAGTTCTAAGCATAGACCATTTGTTGTTCACCGTTTAGACCGAGATACTTCCGGCGTTATGATGTTTGCCCTTACTCAAGATTCGCAAAAGAAAATAATGGATAACTGGCAGACTATGGTTACGGAACGACTTTACAGGGCTGTTGCAGAAAACCCTAAAGATAAGGCGATGTACCTTGCAGATAGCGGTTTAATCGATGATGAAATTGCCTACAATGCTCATAACATCGGTTTTGTGCCTAAAAAAGATACAAAGCCAGTATTGTCTGACTCTATGAAAAAATCGATTGCACAACAAAAGAAAAACAAAAATGAAAAGCATGAAATGTCTATCTTTGAACGGAATCTTACAATAAAAAACGGAAATGCAGAATTTAAAACGATTACTGCAAGAACTCATTACAAAGTTATTGAACGTGGAAAGTATCATACATTATTTGAATTAAGCCTTGATACAGGCCGAAAGAATCAGATTCGTGCCCATCTTTCGTCAAAAGGCTATCCGCTTGCAGGGGATGAAAATTATCGTGCAAAAACAGACCCGTTTATGCGTTTGGCTCTGCACGCTCGCACTTTAACATTTGTGCATCCGTACACTGCAAAAAAAATGATTTTTGAAATTCCTGAACCAGAAGAATGGATAAAAACCGTTCAGGAAAATACAGGGAATGTTCCTGCTGTTTGGAATAACGAAAAAAAAGCATTTAAAACTAAAAATCAAGATTTTTCTGAAGTAAAAACTTTGGTACATAAAAAACTTACAAAAATGGACTACATTTCTCGTGGAAAATATCGGGGAAAATAGTTTTACATAAGGAAATTATATGGAAAATGGTCGACTTACATTAATAATGGTTTGTTTTATTCTTGCAGGCGTTTTATTTATTCTTGCAGGTCTTTATTTTTCTTCAAAGAAGTATCAAAAATCTCTTGCTGATTCCCATGATAACGCTGATGAAAAAACAAAAGCGGTTACAATGGGAAAACTCTGCGGAATTATTTCGCTTGCATTGGGCGGAATAACGGTTGTGTCTGGTATTGCAATAAAAATTGTTCCTGAACTTTTTAGGTATCTATCTCTTTTTTATGTTCTTGCCTTAATTGCTTGCTTTGCTTCCCTTATTTTTTCGCTAAAAGATAAAAAATAAGGGGTTAAAAAAGTGCTTTTATGCTTTGTAAATTATTATTTTTTCGGATTCTAAAAGGATTTCTTTGCCTTTTATAAGGTTTTGAATGTTCTTTTTAGAGTTTCCGCAGTCAACGATAATTCCAATTTTTTCAGAATTGTCTTCTGCTGTTTTTACAATGTGAACAATTCGGTCTTCTCCTATTTTATCATCTTCTGAATAAATAAAATCGTACAAAGTTGACTTCATTGCTTTGTGTTCTTTTCGCAGCGAAATTAAGCGTTTTGTAAAATCGATTTCATCATTAAAAAGGTTTTCTTCTATTTGTTTCCAAGGCATACAGCGGCGGTTATCTGGGTCAAAACTGCCTGGTAAAAGAATTTCCGTGCCGTAATATATACAGACTGAACCTGGCATTGCAAAAAGAAGTACAAGTGTTTCGCGTGCTTTTGTTTTATCATTATTGCATCGGTTTAAGATTCTTATTGTGTCGTGGCTGTCCATCTGATTAAAAAGAACACGGTTAGTCTGTCTGTAATACATTGAAAAACAGCGGTTTATAGCGTATTCAAATTGTTTTACATTCCAGTTATCCGATGTGCAGAAATCGGCAATTCCGTTTTGTAAAGGGTAGTTCATTACAGAATCGTATTCATCTCCCCTTAGCCACGGAAGTGAATTGTGCCATATTTCGCCGATGATATAAAAATCAGGCTTTAATTTGCAGAGTTCTTTTTTTAAATCCTTACAGAAGGTGTGTGATACTTCGTTTGCAACATCAAGTCTAATTGCGTCTATGTCGTAATTTTTTACCCAGGAAGTGCAAATATCTATTAAATATTTTCTGCATTCTATATTGTTTGTATTTAATTTTGGCATATAGTCAACAAAGGCAAATGAATAGAACTTTCCGTTTCCTGCGTTTCCTTTTTTGTATCCGTAAGATGGTTCAACAAAATTAAAATCGTTTATCATAAACCAGTCTTTATAAACTGATTTTTCTTTGTTTTTCCATACGTCTTGCCATTTATCAAAAAGCCAGCCGGAATGGTTAAACACTCCGTCGAACATTATTTTTATTCCACGTTTGTGTGCTTCTTTTACATAGTTTTTTACGGTTTCTGAAGTTCCAAATTCTTCGTCAATCTTTGTATAATCATCTGTGTTGTATTTATGCTGAGAACTGGACTGGTTTATTGGTGTTGTGTAAATTCCTGTAATTCCAAGATCTTTTAAGTAGTCAAGTTTATCTGTGATTCCCTGTATGTTTCCGCCAAAAACTGGTTCTTTGCCTTTATATTTTTCGTATGTAACTTCTTCTGTATAACTTTCTGGCCATGGAAGTATATCTTTTGGCGTAACTTTATTCTTTCCCCTGCAAAAGCGTGAAGGGAAAATCTGATACCATATTGTGTCTTCTGCCCATTTTGGAGTTTTATTTATATCAGATTCGTTCATCCACGGAAAAATAAATAATCCGTGCTTATTTCCGCCGTTTTCAAACTGCTGTTTTGTAAAAAAGCCGTCATAACTAAAAAAAACTTCATCTGTTTCATCTGTAAGTCTAAAATAGTAGGAAAGTCTTTTGAACTCTGGCTTTATTGTAATAGTCCATCTAAATTGTTCCTGAAGTTCTTTTTTCTGCGTAATCTGTTCTTCTTTTCCGTTCCAACTCCAGTCGCCGCCAAGAATTCCACCTGCGAACGGATCACCAAAAACTATAAAGACATTTTTTACGTCTTTTCCTGTAATAATGTTTATTTCAAGACTGTCTTTATCCAGCGGATAACAAAAATTATCAAAAGCAATATGTTGAATGGCTGCTAAATTCATAGTTTACATTCTATTCTAAAGATTTGCATTGTGCTATACTCAAAAAGATGAAATTAAGGAAATTTAACAGCACAATAGAATTTACAAACGATGGTCAGCTTTCTCTGTTTTTTTTGGGAACTGGAGGAGCGTTCTCTAAGAAATATTTTCAGAATAATGTTCTTGTAGTAAAAGGTAAAAGTCATATTCTTATTGATTGTGGAACATTATGTCCTCTTTCTTTTTCTTCTTTTAATTCTAATATTACTAAAGTTCAGAATTTTTTATTTACGCATAATCACGCAGACCATATTGGTGGAGTGGAAGAAGTTGCTCTTTCTAATATGTACGGAACTATGCACAAGCCAAATGTTGTAATCACTGATGATTTTAAAAAAATCTTATGGAAAAACTCTTTATCTGGCGGATTGGGAATAAAAGGCGAGGAAGTTTTAAAGCTTAATATGTCATTTGATGATTATTTTAAGCAGATTAAGCCAAAAAGAATAAAAAAAGCACCAAGGCCTTTTTACGAAACAAATGTTGGCGAAATAAATTTAAAGATTTTCAGAACAAAGCATGTTTTTACAAGTAAAAATAGTTGGAAGCACAGTTATTATTCTGTTGGTGTTTTACTTGATAACCGTGTAATTTTTACAAGTGATTCTAAAGCAGATGAAGATTTAATTAACTGGCTTACTTCTGAATATAAAATTGAATGGATTTTTCATGACTGCCAGTTTGGTTATAATGCAGTGCATACTGCCTATTCTGATTTACTTAAAATTATGCCGTTAGAATTACGAAAAAAGACTTTTTTGTGCCATTACAGCGATAATGCAGACCAAAATGCTCAAAAAGTTCTTACAGATGGTTTTGCCGGTTGCGTAGAACGTGGTGTTTATTACGATTTATAAAATTATAAAAACATTACAGTTAAAATAAAAAAGGGACTGTCTAACTTTAGATAGTCCCTTTTTACTGATCCAAGTGCGAGTCGAACGCACGACCTACTGCTTAGGAGGCAGTCGCTCTATCCAGCTGAGCTACAGGATCAATTATAATAAACAGAATCTGCTTAAAAGATTAGAACAGACCTGAAATTATTCCATCATCGTCTACATCAATGTTGAGTGCTGCTGGTTCTTTTGGAAGCCCAGGCATTGTCATTATGTCGCCGGCAAGTGCAACTACAAAGCCTGCACCTGCATAAAGTTGAACGTCGCGAACAGGAAAAACATAACCACTAGGAGAACCAATGAGTTTTGGATCGTGACTGATAGAATTTTGTGTTTTTGCTATGCAAACAGGTAAAGAGCCATAACCTTGCTCTTCAAATTCTTTTAGTTTTTTTAGTGCTTTGCTTTCAAATTCAACTGATTTAGCATGATATATTTCTTTTGCGATTTTTTCAATCTTATTGTTCAAAGGAAGATTGCTTTCATAAAGATAATGGAAAGCACCTTTATCTTCATCTGCGATTTTTGCAACAACTTCTGCAAGTTCTGTTGTGCCTTCGCCGCCTTTTCCCCAGCCTTCGCACAAAACTGCTTTAGAACCGTTTTGTTCGCAGAGTTTTTTAAGCATTTCAATTTCTTCGTCTGTGTCTGTAACAAACTTATTAACTGCAACAACACTTTGAACGCTGAACTTTTTAATATTTTCAATGTGTGCTTTAAGGTTTTCAAAACCTTTTTGTAATGCACCAACATTTGGTTTTGAAAGTTCTGTTTTTAAAACTCCGCCGTGCATTTTTAATGCTCTGATTGTTGCAACAATTACAACGGCACTAGGTTTTATTCCTGCAACACGACATTTTATGTCCATAAACTTTTCTGCACCAAGGTCTGCAGCAAAACCTGCTTCTGTAACAACGTAGTCGGCACATGCAAGGGCACTGAGCGTTGCATTTATTGAATTACAGCCGTGTGCAATGTTTGCAAAAGGTCCGCCGTGAACAAAAACTGGATTCTTTTCCAAAGTTTGAACAATGTTTGGTCTGATTGCGTCTTTTAATAATGAAGCAACTGCCCCAGTGCATTTTAATTCGCCGAATTTAACATTCTGCTTTGAATAGTTTTTACCAATGATTATGTTTGAAATTCTTTCTTTTAATTCTGTAATGGAATGGCTAAGGCAGATTATTGCCATAATTTCTGATGCAACTGTTATTTGAAAATGGTCTTCGCGTGGCGTTCCATCGGTTCTGTTACCAAGACCGCTTACAATGTTCCTGAGTTGCCTATCGTTTAAGTCAACGCATCTTTTCCATGAAACTGTACGCGGGTCTATATTAAGGGCGTTTCCCTGCTGAATATGGTTATCAATAAGAGCGGCAATAAGGTTATTTGCAATTGAAATTGCGTGAATGTCCCCTGTAAAGTGAAGATTTATGTCTTCCATTGGAACAATCTGAGCGTAACCGCCACCGCATGCTCCACCTTTTACGCCAAAGCATGGGCCTAAAGAAGGTTCCCGTAATGCTGCAACAGATTTTTTTCCTATTTTATTAAGACCATCGTTTAATCCGATTGAAACAGTTGATTTACCTTCGCCAGCAGGAGTAGGGGTAATTGCTGTAACTAAAATTAGTTTGCCGCGTTTTTTTTCATCAGAGGAAATATTTTGCAGTTCCCTTAATTTTTTCATTGTTATTTTTGCTTTGTAAGGACCGTAAAGTTCAAGTTCATCTGCGTTTATGCCAATTTTTTGTGCAACTTCAGTAATTGGCTGCATAACATTTTTCTGTGCAATTTCTATGTCTGTCATATTTTCTCCAGCTTTAATGCTAAAAAGATTATCAAGGCTTTTTGCCTTTGTTTTTAAACTACACGCCTTATAAGATGGCTTGTATTCTATATAAAAAGAATATCTGTTTCAATCACACGTTTGTGTTATTCATTGTTATTCGTATTGGTGAATGATAATATTTTCTGCAAGTGTTCTATATTCTGGTAGAATGCGGTTTTTATATTCTGCTAAAAAACCTGGAACAAGCAGTTCGCCGCTAACAAGGACTCTTGCGGCTCTTTTTTGGCGTTCCTGATTTTTTTTGCTTTCCGGCTGTTTTTCGCACATCAGTAAATATGCGTTATATGCTTCTAAAACCGCTTTTACAATGATTTTATCATTTTTACCGCTTGAAAAATCTTCTATAGAATATGAAGGAATTTTTATTGTTTTGTACTTTGCAACAAAGTCAGGGTCAGAACTTACATTTTTATTTGCCAAAAAGATTATTGGCCACAAATGCCTGTTTCCGTATTTCTTTTCTGCAATTAAATAATATGTTCCGCCGTCTGGTACTGAAAAATCTTCAAAAGTGATTTCTTTTTCTGTTTCTGCCTGTTTGGTTAAATCTTTTTGCAAAGTTAATTCGTTTTTATTTTCATCTGTGTTTTTTGTATTTTCTTTTTCGATATTCTTTTTGTTTTTAGAACAACTTTTTAAAAGAATAGAAAAAAGAAGAATTAAAAGCAAAATAATGCTTGTAAAAATCAAAATTGCTTTAAGAAGTTTTGTATTAAATATTTTTTTTGCGTCATTTTTATTATTAAGATTTTTAGGACTAGTTTCAGTTTTATTTAACGTTTTAGTTAAAGATTCTATTTCGCTGGTTTTAGTTTCTTCTTTATTAACTGATTCATCATTTGTATTTAATTTATTGGAATCTTCTGTTTGCGTGTCTGGAATTTCTTTTGCTTTTAATTGTTCATACGGCCAGTTAAGTCTTTTTGCAACAGACGCACACGGACTGAACTTTATGCGGTAATGTGCCGGGATAATTATTTTTTCGCCGTTAGATGGATTTATTCCCTGCGAAGTTTGAACCCATATTTTTTTGAATGTACCAAAATTATGAACTGAAAAACTTTCGCTTTCTTTAAGATCTTTTTTTACGATTGTAAAAAACAAGGCTGAAAACTTTCGGGCGGTATCATATTCAAGACCAGTTTTTAGAACGAGTTTTTCTGCTAATTGTTTTTGCGTTAAAAAATCATTCATTTATTTCACCTTTAAGTTTATCCGAAGCCTTGAATTTTAATTTTATTTTTTTTGGATAAAGCATTTTCTTTTGAGTAATCGGGTTTCGCCCAATGTGCTCGTTTGTTTCTGTAGTTTTAAAAGTGCCAAAACCCGGCTGAACAAAGCGTTTTCCTTCTGATAGAGCCTGAATTATTTCTTCAAGCATTGCGTTAAGAGTTTCTTTGCATTGTTTTTTGCTGATTTTTAGTGTTTCAGCCATTTCGCTAACTAATTCCTGCTTTGTCATAATGATTATTCTAACTTATTTTAGAAAAAATAAAAGTTTTTTGAAATGAATCTGCAAAAAGGAATTGAAGGAAATCAAGGTTATTACTGTATAGATAAGAATGCCGCTGAACGTTTTTACAATAAACTTAAATCAGAGGATAAAAATCTTCCTGAATCTGCATTGAAGTTACAGGAAGCGAAAAAAACGTTGGAAAAAATATTAACAAGTTTTAAAAAGTAAAAATTTGGACTGTTTATGCATTTTTCTGTTCGCCAAATTCATTTAAAATCTCTTCTTGATACTGAATTTCTACAAGTCCTAACGGAACAGCAAATTTTATGGCAAACAAATCTTTATCGCTTTCAAGTTTATTAAAATTTTCACGGATAAAAGTTGGAACGTTTTTATCTATTTCGCCGTCATCTGCCATTTTTGTATAAATTTTAAGAATACTTTCTAGGCTAAACTTTCCTTTGTACGACCGTTTATCTATAAGAGCACTAAAAATATCTGCAATTGTTAAAATCTGATCTTCTTTGGTAAGGTCTTTTGCAAAAAGTTTATTTGGATAACCTGTGCCATTTAATTTTTCATGATGATGAAGTGCCATATTAAAAACATTTTCAGGAACTATATTTTTTAAGATATTTTCTGTTTCTTCAACATGCATTTTTATTACCGCAAATTCAAATGCGGAAAGTTTTTCTGTTGATTCCAAAATAAGATTCGGAATAGAAATCTTTCCTGTATCGTGCAGAATACCGGCTGTAAAAAGTTCATTAATCTGATCATCTGAAAGATTTTTTATAATTCCAATTGATGCAGCATAACTTGCCGTGTGAATTACGTGTTGAAGCGTTTGAGTGCTTTTAAAGTCCATAATGTAGACCATCATTTTAAAAAGCTGCTCTGTTTCTTCTTTTGTAAAATCAAGAGAATCGAAAAACGAATCCATATCCAAAAGATACGAACCATTAAGAATCTTTTGTGAAATTATTCTTTTTGAATCCACAGCCCTAAAAACTCTAAAATAAAGTGGATTAAACTTAGAAAATCCATACTTAAAAAAATCATCATCGGAATATTGTCCTTTTGTATCATGAATAAGCTTATATATAGAAGAAGATGAAAACAAAAGCGAAGCATATTCAAGTTGAACAACTTTTTTGGCTAATAATTTATTGTATTTTGCATCATAAAAAAGAAGAGCCTTAGCGTTTTCTCCGAGCGGCGACATTTCTTTTAAATAGTAATATCCATACAAAAATGAATGATAAATATCACCATGAGTTAATTCACTATAATGAACAGGTTTTTCACCATAAAAATGCAAAAATCCATAAAGATAAAAAAGAGAAAGCAGAGTTGCATCTTTTTTAGAAATGCCCGAGTTTTTGCCTAAACCAGTAAGTATTGACTGCACAATAAACGCTGTTTCGCAAGAACATTTTCCTATAGAAAAGTTTATCTGAGCTAACATTCTGAACGTCAGTTTTAATATTTGCGATGCATTTAATAAAAATCTTGGACAATCTTTAGTCATTAGAAAAGATTTTAGCACAGAATTTAAATTTTATAAAAATAAAATCAATGAAATTGCTTTTCCTTTTTAATTTTGATTTTAAAACATAAATAATAGCGTTTTAAAAGTTAAGCAACAGTTTTTTAAAATGTTAGTAATAATTTTTTAAAGTGCTCATAGCCATTTTTTAAAGTGCTTATAGCCATTTTTTAAAGTGCTTATAGCCATTTTTTAAAGTGCTCATAGCCATTTTTTAAAGTGCTCATAGCCATTTTTTAAACTGCTTATAGCTATTTTTTAAACTGCTTATAGTAATTTTTTAAAGTGCTGATAACAATCTTTTAAAATTCGAATTTGAAAAATTTTTTTTATATATGGGTAGGAGGTATATTCCTTTGGAAACTGTAGTAAAATATACTGGTTTGCCGTTAGAAACAGTTTTAAAGTATGAATTGAAATAACAAGCCTAAAAGTTTATACTCTAAAAAAGGGGTTTTTAAATGGTTCCAACTTTAATAAAAGATTTGCTTTGTACAAAACCGGAAGGGCAGAAAGTTACAGTTTGCGGTTGGGTTCGCACTGTTCGAGATTCAAAAAATTTAGTTT